>CAYOTD010000043.1:0-14165 GCA_964406685.1 uncultured Solibacteraceae bacterium
GGCGGGAGTCTGGGCCGGGCTGGCCGCGCGGGCGGGGTTGGGGCGGGCGGCGGCGGGACGGGCGGGGTTGCGCATCGCGGCGGGGGTGGCGGCGGGGTGGGGCGTGCTGCGCAGTCCCATCGTGTGGAACTGGTGGCTGCTGATGCCGATATGGGACGTGTGGGCATTTGCCGTTTGGTGCGCCGGGCTGGGAGGCCGGACGGTGGAGTGGCGGGGCCTCCATCTCGAACTCAGCCGCGACGGGAAGATCAAGCCGGCCTGAAGGCCGGAGGCCTGCGCCACGTCTTAGCCGGGTTGATCTTCTGCGCCGGCGCCGGGCTGTGGGCGCAGGAGAAGAGCCTGGACGAGTTGTTGGACCTCAACCCCAGCGACCTGCTTGCTCTGAAGGTCGTTTCCGTACTGAAGAATCCCGAGTCGATCGGCAAGGTGCCGGCCACCGTTCGGGTGATCACCGCCGAGGACATCCGGGACAACGGCTATTACACGCTGGAAGACGCTTTGGCGGACCTGCCGGGACTCCAGTTCCGTAATATCGAGGGCTTCAATAGTTACGTTTTTGTACGAGGCGCTCCCGGACAGAACAACAAGGTCCTGCTGCTGGTGGACGGGATTCAGACCAATGAGCTGAATTCGGGAGGATTCTACGCCGGCGGCCACTTCAACCTGACCAACGTGGACCGCATCGAGGTGGTGTACGGTCCGGCGTCGGCGCTGTACGGCACCAACGCCGTTTCGGGAATCATCAGCATCTTCACGCGGAGTCCCAAGGACTCGCCGGGAGGCCGCGTCAGCGTTCAGGCGGGAAACCTGGGCGCGCGCCTGGCCGACGCCCGATACGCCCTGTACAGCAAAGCTCGCGACGCCGGGTTCAGCGTCTCGGCCATGTACAAGCAGAACGGCAAGGCCGACCTCAAGGGCGAAGCCGGAGACTTTAACTGGACCGATTCGCTGGACAACTTCGAAAACGACGCCGCCATGGACGCCCGCGTCCAGTACAAGAGCCTGAGCGCGGGAGTGATTGTGCAGGACAAGGACGCCTCTTACGCCACCGCCCAGGTGAGCACGCCCGAGGCCGGGACGCCGCAGTTCAGCGATCATGGAGTCAACTGGCACATCCGGTTTTTCAATGCCTGGATGGCTTACTCCTATGACAAGGCCAAGACCTGGTCGGTGCGTTCGACGCTGTACCACCGGAACTCCACCGTCCCGGACGACACGGTGCCGATCATCGAACTGGCGTCCGGGAGTTCGGCAGGGCGCCAATTCCGGTATTACCGCCCGAACCACCTGGCCGGCAACGAAACCCGCCTCCGTTGGCTTCCGGGGCCGCGCTGGCAGTTCTCGTTCGGCCTGGTCCTGGAGCAGGAACGCCTGGCCGAAAGCATCTCGATCACCCAGAGCGATTCCGCCGGCGAACGGCCGCCCGCTCCTCCCGATCCGGAAATGATGACCAACCGGCTGCTCAGCGTGTATGCCCAGTCGCAGACCGCGCTGACCCGGGACCTGGAGCTGTTTCTGGGCGTGCGGCACGACCACAGCAGTTACTACGGCAATGTTACTACGCCGCAGATCGGCTTAGTTCTCAACCGGGGAAGACTGAACGGGAAGTTGCTTTACATGCGCGGATTCCGCGCGCCGCGGCCTTGGGACTACACCAACGGGCTGGGGAATCCGGACCTGAAGCCGGAGAAGAACGACTCGTTGGAAGTCTCCGGCGGCTGGTCGCTTTCTCACAGCATCCGCGTTGGCCTGTCGGTCTATCACAACCGGTTTTCCAACTTACTAACCAGACACGATGAAGCCGATAGCTGGCGGTGGATCAACGCCGGCAGACTTACCACGGAAGGGTGCGAGCCCAGCCTGGAATACCGCCGGGGCCGGTTGAAGGGTTACGTCAATTACACCTACACCCGGTCGCTGGACGCGCAGCGCCGGCAGGCCCAGGAAATCGCTCCGCACGGGGCAAATCTGGGAGCTGCCTACGCACTAACGCGCCGCCTCCGTCTGAGCGTTCGCGGCCAGTATTTGGGGGAGAGAACGAATCCCAGGATTATCAGGGCCACCGGGAACGATCGCATCGACGACGCCTTTGTCGTCCACTCGGCGTTGTCGCTGCGGCTTCCGGAGGGGTTGGATCTTCAACTGGCCGTCAACAACGTGCTGGACGCCGTCTACTACCATCCATCGAACCTCCCGCCCAGCCGCTACCGGCAGCCGCAGCGGGTGTTCCGGCTGTCGATGGGGTATTCCTTCTGATGCCGGCCAGGCGCCATCCGGGGGGAAGGCGGCGCCCGATGCGGCGTCTTGCCGCTTTGCTCGCGCTGGCGTGGGTCTGCACGGGGCGAGGCATGGCGCAGGCCGAGGCGAGCGCCGCCGCCGAGTACGACGTCAAGGCGGCATTTCTGTACCATTTCACGCGGTACCTTCAATGGCCGAAGGCAGCCGAGCCGGACAGTTTCACGATCGTGGTGGTCGGAAAGAGCGGGATCGTGGCGCCGCTTCAAGAGATCTCCCGGAAGAAGACGGTCGGCTCAATGCCGATCGTGGTCCGGCAGTGTTTTGACGTGGCCCAGATCGGCCATCCCCGCATCGTGTTCCTGGCCAAATCGGCCGTTTCGAAGCTGTCCCAGGTGTTGGAGAAGACGCAGGGGACCGATATCCTCACCGTCGGGGAAACGGAAGGCCTGGGAGCGCGGGGCGTGCCGGTCAACTTCGTCGAGCGGGACGGAAACGTCAAGTTCGAGATGAACGAGGGACTGCTGCGGGAGTCGCGGATTCAGGTCGGATCGCAACTTCTAAAGCTTGCCATCCTGGTGAACACGGAGAAGTAAGAGGTGAGCGATGAGTATTACGGACCTGTCCATTAAAAGGAAGCTCATCCTCCTGCAACTGGTTGTAGGTTTTGCGGTCCTATTACTATATAGCCTGTTTCACTTAATAAACGACATCTTCCTGTACCGGGAAACCGTCGGCGCCAGGCTTGCCTCGATGGCAAACATGCTCGGATACAACAGCATCTCGGCCCTGAGGTTCCGGGACCCGCAGGATGCGGCCAAGACGCTGCACTCGCTGGAGGCGGAGACCCAGGTGACGCACGCCTGGATCCTGGATGCGTCGGGGCGCCCCTTTGCCGCCTACCAGAGGCCGGGCCGGAGCGCCGAACGCTTCACCGGCGGAGGCGGCGATTCCGAGACGGTGGAGGGCCGGACTTACACGCTGTCGCGGCGTATCGTCCAGGACGGGGAGAGTCTCGGATCGGTGGCGTTACGCTACGAACTGGATACCTACCCCGCCATGCTGCTCCGCGAAGCCCGCCTGGCCGGACTGGCATTGCTGGGAAGCATGGGAATCGCGCTGCTGCTGGCGCTGTTCACTCACCGGGTGCTGTCGGCGCCCATTCTCCGGCTGGTGGAGATTGTCGGCCACGTATCCCGCACGAAAGATCTGTCCACGCGGATTGAAGACCGGCGCCGGGACGAGATCGGAGTGCTGTACCGGGGCTTCAACGACATGCTGGCGGAGATCCAGAGGCGGGAGATCGAGCGGGACGAGGTGGCGCTGGCATTGCGGGAGAGCGAGGAGAAGTACCGCACGCTGGTGGAGAAAGCGAAGGACGGAATCGTCATCATTCAAGACCAGTGTTTCGTGTACGTGAATCCCAGCCTGGCGGCGATGTCGGAGAGACCGCCGGAGGAACTGATCGGTTCGAGCTTCCTTGTGCACGTCGCGGAAGAGGAGGCGGCCAAGATCACGCGCCTCTATGACAGGCGCTTGCAGGGGCTCGAACCGGCATCCATGTACGAAACGGTCTTCGTAACCAAGAGCGGACAGCGCATCCACGCCGAGGTCAACGCCGCCGTGATTCCGTACCGGGGCAAACCCGCCGAGCTGGTCATCATCCGGAACATCAACGAGCGCAAGAAGGCCGAAGCCGAGATCCGCAAGCTGAACGAGACGCTGGAAAGCCGCATCGAGGAGCGCACGCGCGAGCTGGCGCAGGCCAACGCGCGCCTGGTCGAGCTGGACAGGCTAAAGAGCATGTTTCTGGCCAGCATGAGCCACGAACTACGAACGCCGCTGAATTCCATCATCGGCTTCACCAGCGTGCTGCTGATGGGGCTGTCGGGGAAGTTGACCGAGGAGCAAAGCAAGCAGTTGAGCATTGTGAAGGGCAGTTCCGTGCACCTGCTGAACCTGATCAACGACATCCTGGATATCTCGAAGATCGAATCGGGGCGGGTGGAGGTGAAGATCGAACCGTTCCCGGTCGGCGATGTCATGAACGAGACTCTGACGGCGGTGGCGCCCCTGGCCCAAGCGAAAGGACTGGAGTTGACAGCCAGCATTCCCGAGGGCATGATCGTCCACAGCGACCGGCGGCGGGTCAAGCAGGTGTTGATGAATCTGCTCAGCAACGCGATCAAGTTCAGCGACCACGGCAGGGTCGGCGTGAAGGCCGAAGCGGAGAATGGGGAGTTGACGGTCAGCGTCACGGACCGCGGGATAGGAATCCGCTCCGAGGACCTGGAGAAGCTGTTCAGCCCGTTCAAGCAGCTTGACATGTCCTCGACGAAGCAGTACGAAGGAACGGGATTGGGGCTGTATCTCTGCAAGAAACTGATCACCCTGCTCGGCGGCAATATGTCGGTGAAAAGCGAATACGGGCGCGGCAGCACGTTCGCCTTTGTTCTGCCCCTGAACCGCAAGGAGAATCCGGATGAAGAAAGTACTCGTCATTGAAGACAACGACAACAACCTCTACCTGATGCGTTTCCTTCTCGGCCAGCTCGGCCTGACGGTGTTGGAAGCGCGGGATGGGAGGGCGGGAGTCGAGATGGCGAAGAAGGAGCCGCCCGATTTGATCCTGATGGACATCCAGCTGCCGGTACTGGACGGATACGCCGCCACGCGGCTGATCCGGGAAGACGCGGTGCTGAAGGAGGTGCCGATCATCGCGGTGACCTCCTACGCCATGGTCGGAGACAAGGAAAAGGCCCTGGATGCCGGCTGCACGGCGTACGTGGAGAAGCCGATCAACCCGGAGTCGTTCCTGAAGGTGCTGGAGCGGTTTGTCTGAGCCGGGGGCGGCGACCGCTCCCTTTGGTCGCGGCTCGGTTACGGTCGCAGGTGGGTTTCGAGACCTATTCGTATCGCAGCGCCACTACGGGGCTGATGCGGGTGGCGCGCAGGGACGGGGCGGCGGAGGCGGCCAGGGCCACCGCGGCCAGCACAACCGAGACCGACAGGAAGACGAGCGGGTCGCCGGGCTTGACTTCGTAGAGCAGGGTGGTCATCACGCGCGTCAGCGCCCAGGCGCCGGCGGCGCCGATGAGCAGGCCGATGGCGGAGAGGCGCACGCCCTGCCACAGGATCATGTGCAGGACGTCTTCCGAGCGGGCGCCGAGGGCCATGCGGATGCCCAGCTCGCGCGTGCGCTGGGTGACCGCATAGGCCAGCACGCCGTACAGGCCGATGGCGGCCAGCAGGAGGGCGAGGGCGGCGAAGACCAGGCAGAGCACCATGGGCGCGCGGCGGTCCAGGAGGGACTCGGAGAGCCGCTGGTCCATGCTCTTGACGTCGGACATCGGCAGTTCGCCGTCCAGGCGGGCCAGCTCGGCGCGCGCGGCGCCGGCCACCGGGGTTCCGTCGCGTTCGGTTTTGAGCACCAGGTGGCCGCCGCCGAAGGGGTACTGGCGGTAGTGGAAGTAAATCTGGCCCACCGGGTTCTGGTCGGCCAGGTTGGTGGTCTTGACGCTGCCCACCACGCCGATGATGGTCACCACGTCGGGTTTGAAGTTGTTGATGGCGATCCCACGGGTGACCTTGGCGCCGACGGGATCGGAGGTTGGCCAGTACTTGCGCGCCAGGAACTGGTCGATCAGGCAGACGCGTTCGGCGTCGGGCGAATCGCTGTCGCGGAACGTGCGGCCGCGGAGCAGGGGGATGCCCATGGCGCGGAAGTAGTCGCCACTGACGTGGTTCCATCCCGGCACGGGCGGATTCTCGCCGGGGCCGCGGGTGTGACCGACGATGTCGATGACGCTGGAGTTGTTGCTGCCGCCGAAGGGCAGATAGGTGGTGATGGCGGCCGCCGCCACACCCGGCAGGGCGCGGTCGCGCTCGAGCAGGCGATCCCAGAAGCCGCGGCGCGCGGCGTCGTCGGCGTAGCGGGTGCGGGGCAGGCCGATGCGCGCGGTGGTGACATTCGCGGGGCGGAAGCCCGGGTCCACGCGGGTGACGCGCAGGAAGCTGACGGTCATCAGGCCGGCGCCGATCAGCAGGACAAAGGCCAGGGCGACCTGGGCGACTACGAGCACCGAGCGGGCCATCAGGGCGCGCTTTTCCACCGTGCCGGTGCGCCCGTTCTGGCGGAAGAGGTCGAGCAGGTCGCGCCGCATCATGTGGAGCACGGGGGTGAGACCGAACAGGATGCCGGTGAGCGCGGCCACCGCGAGTGTGAAGCCGAATACCGGGGTGTCCATGCGGATTTCGGCGGCGCGGGGAAGCTGGTCGCCGCCCAGGTAGGTGAGCAGCCGCACGCCCCAGTAGCCGATGGCCAGTCCCAGCAGTCCTCCGAGCACGGCGAGGACGAGGCTTTCGGTCAGCAATTGGCGGGACAGGCGGGCGCGGCCGGCGCCCATGGCGAAGCGGACGGCGAACTCCTTCATGCGGACGTTGGAGCGCACCAGCAGGAGGTTGGCGATGTTCACGCAACCGATCAGCAGGACGAAGACGGCCGCGCCTTGCAGCAGAAAGAGAGTGAGGCGGATGTCAGAGGTCAACTCGCGCAGGAGGGACTCGACCTTGGTGCTGAAGCGGGCGTTGATGAGCAACGGGCGGAACTGGGGAAACCGCTCCAGGTTGCGCTGGTTGAGAGCGTCGATCTTCTGCTGGGCGCAGGCCAGGGTGACGCCGGGCTTGAGCCGGCCGATCATGGTCCAGCTATTGTTGTGGCGGGCGTTGTCGGAGGTCTGTTGGGGAGTGAAGGCGAAGGGGACCCAGAGGCGGGTCTCGCGGGAGCCGAAGCGGAAGCTCTCCGGCAGGATGCCAACGATCCGGTATTGCGTGCCGCTGAGGCGGATCTCCCGGCCGACGGCGGCGGGATTGGAGGCGAACATCTGCTTCCACAGGCCCTGGCTGAGGATTGCCACCTTGTCGGCGCCGACGACGGCCTCTTCCTCCGTGAAGGCGCGCCCGAGGGCGGGGGAGACTCCGAGGGTACGGAAGTAGGAAGGGGTGACGCGCTGGGCCTGGACCCGCTCCGGGGAGCCATCCAGGCCCACGTCGAAGCCGGTGAATTCGATCAGGGCGAGTTCCTCGAAGACATCGGTCTCCTTCTTGCGGTCGCCGAAATCGGGGATGGCGTTGGCGCCCTTCTCCACACCCACACCGGGATAGCGGTTGTAGAGGATGACCAGCCGTTCGGACTGAGGGAACGGCAGGGGGCGAAGCACGACGGAGTTGAGAATGGTGAAGATGGACGAGTTTGCGCCGATACACAGCGCGAGTGTCAGTAAAGCGATGATGTTAAAGGTCTTATCCTTGACAAGGAGCTTGGCGGCAAACTTCAGGTCCTGGGCCAGAGCGTTCACGCAATTCCGCCTTTCTCGTTCAAAATACGCCATCTGCGCCGCCGGAGTTCCCGCGGGCCGGCAGTTCCCGGAGCGGAAACCGCACGAAACTCGACTATCTTGTCGAAAAGAAGAGAAGGGGGTAGAGTGTAGGCCCGATGTTCAGCTCCGTCATCATCAGTCCGGATCCGGCCTGGCGGCAGATCGTGCACGAGTTAGCCGCCGAGTCGAAGATGATGCTGATTCATCGGATCTGCGACGATTTTCCCCACTCTTATGAACTGCTCCGGATGATCCACACCATCTCCCCGGATGTGGTGTTCATGGACGTGACGCAGCCGGAAAAGGCAGTGCCCTGCGCCACCAAGATCCGCGCCGAGCAGCCGCGGGTGGTGATCATCGGGTTCGGGGGCGACGCGTTGAATCCCCTCCCGCAGACCGATCACGGGATTGCCGGAGTGTTGCCGGCACCGCTGGACAGCGCCCTGTTCAACCGGGTCGTGGAGGCGAGCTTCCGCAAGGCCCACGCGGCGGTACTGGAGAACCTGCTGGTCTTTCTGCCGGCCAAGGCGGGGGGCGGGGCCAGCACGGTGACGCTGAACACGGCCTATTTCCTGAGCAAGGCGTTTCAGAAGAAGGTCCTGGTGATCGAGGCGGACCTGCGTTCGGGAGTGATGTCGGTGTTTCTCAACTGCACTCCCGAAGGGTCGATGCAGGACCTGTTGAAGGCGACCTCCGAGATCGACAGCTTCAAGCTGGAGCAGTGCCTGACGCGCAAACTGGGGCTGGATCTGCTGCTGTCCAACAACATGTTCGATGGGAAGCTGCCGGCGTGGAACCACTACTTCCAGGCGCTGGAGTTCGTGCGCGGGCGCTACGACTGGATCCTGGTCGATCTGCCGGAGCTGATCAACCCCGCCACGGCCGAGGTGGTCCGGCGGGCGCAATCCGTCTTCACGGTATGCACGCAGGAGATCCCGTCGCTGAAGCTGGCGCAGAAGCGATGCCAGGACTTGAAGGACCGGGGCGTGCCGGCGGAGCGGGCGCGGGTGGTGCTGAACCGCTGGCACCGGTCGGAGATCGCGGCCACCGATATCGAGCGGCTGCTGGCGGCGCCGATCCAGGCCATCATCCCGAACGACTACGCCGCGTTTCGCAGCGCGCTGGTCGAGGGGCGGTGCGTCCCTCAGAACAGCGGGCCGGGAAGAGCCTACCTGCAATTCGCCGCCACGCTGGTGGAAGAGCCGCCCAGCGGCCCGCAACGGCCGCTGTTCGCCGACCAGATCCTGAACCTGTTCCGCAAGAGCCGCCCGACGGTGGATGCCACCCCGTGAAGGTGGGCCTTTCCACCTAGATCCCGTCCGATTATCCGCTACTGAATCTATCCGGTACGCCTCTGGGGTCGATGAGATGCACGTTGGGTGAGTGTAGGGGCACGCCGTAGCCGGGGACACACCGGTTCCGGCGCAGCCGTACGATCCTTCCCCCCCCCACTGAAATCCGTTTCACGAACAAAACAAGAGAGGCACAGGAAAATGCACAAGCAGATGACTATCGGCACGAAACTGATCTCCAGTTTCGGCATACTCGGGGTTTTGGGAACAGTGTTATGCGGCGCGTTCTGGTATGAGACTCGGGCTCTATCGGGCGTCGTCGAGGAAATGGCGCACAAGACCGCCCGCAAGGTGGACCTGGTGGGCGAGATCAACAAGGCGACGGCGGAGATGAGGGCGGCGGTTCGGAACCTCATTCTGAGTACGTTGCTCAAGGACACGAAGGATTTCGAGCAATCGCGGCTGCGATTCACGGACAACGCCGCCAAGATCGACAAGGCGATCCAGGAGATCAGTCCCCTTCTGGTTTCCGACCAAGGGAGAGCGGCCAGCGCGCGGATGGAAGCGGCGCTGACGAAATGGAAGCCGATGTTCGAGGAGATTGCGGAGTTATGCCGAAAGGGTCAAACCGAGGAGGCCAACCGCGTGAGAAGCGACCGGCAGCTTTCCGTGGCCGAGGAGATGAGCAAAGCGGCTGCTGCGGCGGCGGAGATCCAGAGGGAGCGAATGGCGTTGAACGCCCGGGATGCCGCCACCGCAAAGGCGGAAAGCACGTGGGTCGTTCTGGTGATGCTGGCGGCCGGACTGGTTGCCGGTGTCGTGATTCTGCGCGTCATCCAGAAGGTGAACAGCGAACTGCGGCGCATCGCGGGAGACCTGTCGGCCAGCGCGGAACAGGTGGACGGAGCCGCCGACCAGATTTCCGCCGCCAGCCAGGCTTTTGCGCAAGGGTCGTCCGAGCAGGCGGCTTCGCTGGAGGAGACCTCGGCTTCCAGCGAGGAGGTGAACTCGATGGCCCGCCGCAATACGGAGAACTCTGCGGCGGCGGCGGCGGTGATGAACGAATCGCAAAAGAAGTTCGTCGAGACCAATCAGAAGCTGGACCAGATGGTGGTGGCGATGGGCGAGATCAACGCCTCCAGCGACAAGATCTCGCGGATCAACAAGGTCATTGACGAGATCGCGTTCCAGACCAACATTCTGGCGCTGAACGCGGCGGTGGAGGCGGCGCGCGCGGGCGAGGCCGGGATGGGGTTCGCGGTGGTGGCCGACGAGGTGCGCAACCTAGCCCAGCGCTCGGCGCAGGCGGCGCGGGACACGGCGGCGCTGATCGAGGAGTCGATCACCAAGTCCAACGACGGGAAGGTGAAGGTGGACCAGGTGGCCGAGGCGATCCGGGTGATCACCGAGCACGAAGCCCGCGTGAAGACGCTGGTGGACGAAGTCAATCTCGGCAGCCAGGAGCAGACCCGGGGCATTGAGCAGATCGCGCAGGCCATCAGCCAGATGGAAAAGGTCACCCAGAACGCGGCGGCCAGCGCGGAGGAAAACGCGGCGGCGTCCGAGGAGCTGACCTCGCAATCGGCCACCCTGCGCAGCATCGTCGGGAACCTGACGGCGCTGGTGGGCGGCGGCGAGCCGGCCGGGCGCGGCCAGCGGGAGCATGTCAAGAAGAAGTGATGGGCGGGAGAGTCAACCCGTCAGATTGACGGCCGAGCCCGAAGCGTTTCCGGCGGGCTCGGCCTCCGCGGCGGCGGCGTAGGCCTGTTGGGCCAGTTCCTGGCGGGCGGCGATGAGTGCGGCGCCGGCCTGGGTGGCTACCTGGCGGTCCTGGGCGGAGGGGTCTGCCGGGGCATTGGCGGCGGCGATGACGGTCAGCATCTTCTGAATGGTGGCTTCCGGGTTGCCGTCGACGGGGCTGGTGTCGATGGAGACCTCGCCGGCCACGGCGTAGCGGCGGCCGTCGGGGCCGGTGGTGTACTGATAGTGAGGACCGCCACGGACGTACCTTCCGCCGGCGGCCGCGTGGGCTAGCTCATGAGCGCGGACGCCGCGGTCGGTGGCGCGGAGGGAAGCGAGCTGCGCCAACTCGGCCGGGGTGAATCCCGGGCTGGGGGCGGCGCTGCTGGAATCCAAGCCGTACATTTTCCTATTCGGGCTTATCGGCGGAACCGGGTGATCATCCGGGGAAATTGGTGAAATTGGTTACTGTCCCCATTTTTTTCTTGGGCTCTTGACAGGGTGGTTGGAGAGGAGTACATGTTACAGAACCAACGAAGGTTGAACGGGGTCGGAACATGTACTTGCGAAGTCTGATTCTCTCCCTGCTTTTCCTGGCGCTCGCCGTGCTGGCCCAGGACCCTCGCGGATCGATTGTCGGGCGGGTCGCCGATTCGACGGGCGCCATGGCGCCGGACATCGAAGTCCGCGCCGTGAACGCGGCTACAGGGGTGGCGGCCGCCGCCAGGAGCAGCTCGGCCGGCGCCTTCAGCATTCCTTTCCTCCCGCCGGGTTTCTACGTCGTGACGGTGGAAGCGGCGGGGTTCAAGAAGTTCCTGCGCGAGCGGGTGGAAGTGCGGGTCAGCGAATCGGTCGAGATTCCGATCGTGCTGGAGGTGGGCGCGGTGAGCGAGACCGTGCAGGTGGTGGCCGAGGTTCCGGTGCTCACCACCACGGACGCCACGCAGGGCACGGTGATCGAGGACCGCGCCATCGTCGAGCTGCCGCTGCTGGGCGGCAACCCGGTGGAATTCGCGCTGCTGGATCCGGCGGTGATGAACGAGACGGACATGCGCGAGCGGCGGGCGGCGTTCACCAATGCCGGGTCGCAATGGTCGTCGATGGGCGCCGGCTCGTTCCGCAACGAGTTTCAGATCGACGGGGTGTCGAACACCTACGCCGAGGGAAACGGGCGGGCGCGGGTGGCCTTCAATCCGCCGCCCTCCTCCATCGGCCAGTTCAAGATCATCACCAACCCGTTCGACGCGGCGGCGGGCAACTCGATGGGGGCCACGCTGAACGTCAGCACCAAGGCGGGCACCAACCAGTTGCACGGGGAAGGGCACTACTACAACCGGAACGCCGCCATGGACACGATGGACTTCTTCTACAACAAGCGCGGCACGCGCAAGCCGGTCTACGGCGACCATCGTTTCGGCGCGTCGCTCGGCGGTCCGATCCGGATTCCGCGGTTGTACAACGGCCGCAACCGGTCGTTCTTCTTCTATGCCTGGGACATGAGCGTGTGGGGCTCGCCGCAGTCCTACACCAGCACCGTGCCCACGGCGGCGCAGCGGGAGGGCGATTTCTCGGACCTGCTGGCGTTGGGGACCAACTACCAGATCTACGATCCGTTCAGCACCCGGCCGGCGACCGGCGGCCGTTACCAGCGCGATCCACTGCCCCAGAACGTCGTCCCCAAGAACTACTTCGACCCGGCGGGATACAAGATGGCCAACCTCTACCCGCTACCCAACCAGCCGGGCAACGCCGACAACACGAGCAACTACTTCCGGGCCACCGCCGCCGACGAGCGCTACTGGGTTCACCTGCTGCGGCTGGACCACGCCTTCAGCGACTCGCACCGCGTCTTTCTGCGGATGAACTACGACTTCTGGGAAGAACACAAGAACCAGTATTACGAGACGCCCATTCAGGGCATCGTGCTCAACCGCATCAACCGCGGCATCGCCCTGGACGACGTGGTGCTGCTGACGCCGAACCTGGTGCTGAACGTGCGTTACGGCCTGACGCAACAGGACTTCACCGAGCGCCGCATCACGCGCGGGATCGACCTGGCCTCGCTGGGGTTCTCGCCGGCGCTGACCCGGTTGATCCGGCCGGATCGCGCCACGCTGCCGCGGGTGGCGGTGGGCTCCTACACCGGGTTCTCGATCTGGGAAAGCGGGGACGGCGCCAACAACAGCCTGACGCACAACTTCAACGGGACGCTATCCACCCAGCGGGGCATTCACGCCCTGAAGTGGGGCGCCGACTTTCGCACTTACCGCTCGTTCGGGAACCGCTATCCGCTGGAGACCTCCCCGCAGTTCACCTTCTCGACGAACTACACGCGAGGTCCGCTGAATACCTCCGGAGCCTCGCCCATCGGCCAGGACATGGCCTCGATGCTCATGGGCATCGTGGCATCGGGGCAGATGGAGAACCGGGCGTCGTTCGCCATTCAGACGCTCTACCTGGGAGGTTTCCTCCAGGACGACATCAAGCTCCGGCGCGGGCTGACGCTGAACCTGGGCCTGCGGTGGGAGTTGGAATGGCCGATGACGGAGCGCTACGACCGCCTGGTGACGGGTTTTGCCTTCGACACGTCCAACCCCATCGAGGCGCAGGCCCAGGCCAACTACGCGCGGTCTCCCATCGCGGAGATACCGGCCGACCAGTTCCGCGTGCGGGGAGGATTGTTGTTCGCCGGCGAGACGCCCACCGGCCGCAGCATGTTCCGGATGCAGAAGAACAACTTCATGCCGCGGGTAGGGCTGGCCTGGCAGGTCTCGCGCCGGACTACCATCCGCACCGGATACGGTATCTTCTACGACAGCCTGGGAGTGAACAGCACCGACCCGTTGCAGTACGGCTTTTCCCAGGCCACGCCCATCACTCCCACGGTGGACAACGGCCAGACGTACGTGGCGCGCGCGTCCAATCCCTTCCCCGACGGGCTGATCGCCGCCAGCGGCCGCGCCAGCGGGCTGTCGACGTACCTGGGCCAGTCGATCGCCTTCGACAGCGACCGGAACCAGCAGGCCTATTCGCAGCGCTGGACGCTGGCGTTGCAGCAGGTGTTGCCCGGCCAGACGATGGTGGAGACGGCCTATGTGGGCAGCCGCAGCACGCACGTCAACGTAACGCGCGACATCAACGCCACGCCGGCCCAATACCTGAGCCGGCTGCCGGTGCGCGACCAGGCGACCATCGACTACCTGTCGCAGACCTCGCCCAACCCCTTCCGGGGGCTGGGCCCGGTGTTCACGGCCGCCACCATGTCGCGGGCCAACCTGCTGCGGCCCTACCCGCAGTTCACCGGCGTGACCATGGACGTTTCCGACGGCTACGGTTGGTATCACTCGCTCCAGGTGCGGGCGGCGCGGCGCTGGAACCGGGGCGTGACCCTGAATGCGGGCTACGCCTTTACCAAGCTGATGCAGGCGGTGTCGTACCTGAACGCGAGCGACACCAGGCCGTACGAATCGCTGTCCAGCTCGCACCGTCCGCACCGGCTGACGTTCAACGCCATTTGGGA
>CAYOTD010000044.1:0-4954 GCA_964406685.1 uncultured Solibacteraceae bacterium
GAACGAGCCATCCTACGCCGCCTGGGCCTGGGAGATCCATCACAGCGCCAAGAAGGACGCGCCCTCGGGAACGTTGCTCAAGCTGGTCGAGGAGATGAAGAAGGCCGGCTACGGGCGGACGATCGACACCGGATCGAACCGCGCGGGGTGGATCCCGGGCACGCACGAGATCGGCTTCGATTCGGCGGCCGACACCATCACGCTGCGCCACGCGGCGCGCAACCGCGAGGGGCTCGCGCGCGGGGCGCTGAAGGCCGCGCAATGGATCGTAGGCCGCAAGGGCCTGCACGAGTTTGATAAGGTACTGTTCGGCTAGAGGAGGCGACAACGATGTTCACCGGATGCGGGACGGCGCTGGTAACGCCGTTCCGGAGCGACGGCTCGCTCGACGAGGCCACCCTGCGCAACTTGGTGCGCCGGCAGATCGAGGCGGGCATCAACTTCCTGGTGCCCTGCGGCACCACGGGGGAAAGCCCGACACTGACCCGCGCCGAACACCTGCGCGTGGTCGAGATCACGCTCGAAGAGGCCAAGGGCGTGGTTCCGGTGCTGGCCGGCGCCGGCGGCTACAACACGCGCGAGGTGATCGAACTGGCGCAGGAACTGGAAGCGATGGGCGTGGACGGCATCCTGTCGGTGACGCCGTACTACAACAAGCCGACGCAGGAAGGGCTTTACCAGCACTACAAGGCCATCGCTTCAGCCATCGGCCTTCCCATCGTCGTCTACAGCGTGCAGGGCCGCACGGGCGTCAACATCGAGCCGCTGACGATGAAGCGGCTGGCCGGCATCGACTCGATCGTCGGTGTCAAGGAAGCCTCGGGTAGCATCGCGCAGATCGCCTCGGTCCTCCATCACGTGCCGGAGACCTTCGCGGTACTATCCGGGGACGACGCGGTCACGCTCCCGCTGATGGCGCTGGGGGGCAAGGGCGTCATCTCGGTGGCGTCGAACGAGATCCCCGCCGAGATGACAGCGCTCGCGCAGGCGTGCCTCAAGGGCGATTTCGCCGCCGCGCGCGCCGTGCACCGGCGGTTCCTGCCGCTGATGGAAGTCAACTTCGTCGAGTCGAACCCGATCCCGGTGAAGGCCGCGCTCGCCCGCATGGGCCTGCTGGAGCCGGTGTGGCGGCTGCCGCTGGTGGCGCCCCAGCCGGCCAGCCAGGCGAAGATCGAAAAGGTGCTCGAGGACCTGGGGTTGCTCGCCCATGCTGCCAGCGCGGATTGAAGGCCTGTTCGACGCCCCTCCGGAGAAGTATACCGAGGAGCATTTCGAGTTGTTCCAGCGTTTCAAGGACGCCCTCAACGAGGGCCGCGCGCGGGCGGGGGAGCCCGATACCGCCTCCCCCACCGGCTGGCGCGTGAACCCGTGGGTGAAGAAAGGCATCCTGCTCGGATTCCGCATGGGCGCGCTGGTGGACATGTCGATCGAGACCGCGCGGCAGCCGTGGTTCGACAAGGCAACCTACCCGGTGAAGCGGCTGAACGCGGCCAGCGGCGTGCGCATCGTGCCCGGCGGGTCAAGCATCCGCGACGGCTGTTTCCTGGGCAAGGGCGTCACCTGCATGCCGCCCATGTACATCAACGTGGGCGCGTGGGTGGGCGATGGGACGATGATCGACTCGCACGCCCTGGTGGGCAGTTGCGCGCAGGTGGGGGCGCGCTGCCACGTCTCGGCGGCGGCGCAGATCGGCGGCGTGCTGGAGCCGGTGGGAGCACTCCCGGTGATCGTCGAGGACGAAGTGCTGGTGGGCGGCAACTGCGGCATCTATGAGGGCACGGTGGTCAAGCGCCGCGCGGTGCTGGGGTCGGGGACGATCCTGACCCGCTCGACGCCGGTCTACGACCTGGCGCGGGGCGAGATCCTTCAAGCCACCGAGGAACAACCGCTGGTGATCCCGGAAGGCGCCGTGGTAGTGGCGGGTTCGCGGGCGGTGACGCGCGGAAAGGGCAAGGAGTGGGGGCTGTCGCTCTACACGCCCGTCATCGTGAAGTACCGCGACGAGAAGACCGGCGCGCGCATCCAGCTCGAAGACCTGCTGCGGTGAGGCCATGCTCTCGGCCGAGGAGCGTTACATCGAGTTCCACCGCGACCGCTACCGGCTGCTGATGGAGCACGTCGCCGCGTCGGTCGGGCGCGCCGGCACGGATATCCTCGTCGCCGGCCCCTCGCACGAGACGCGGCTCATCGCCGAACGCTTTCCCACGGCGCGCATCGACACCCTCGGCGTGTACGACGCGCGCTTTCCCGCCCCCAGCGGCCTGCATCACGAACTGGACCTGAACCTGTGCCGCGCTCCCGATCTTGAGGCCGCCATCGGCCCTTACAGCGTGGTGGTCCTGGCCGAAGTGATCGAGCACTTGCAGACCTCGCCGCGGACCGTGTTCGCGTTTCTCCGCCGGGCGCTGCGGCCGGGGGGCGAACTGATCGCGCAGACGCCCAACGCGGCCAGCCTGGCCAAACGCTGGAACCTGCTGGTGGGCCGCAATCCCTTCATGCCGATTCCGGACGCCCCGGATTCCAGCCAGCACTGGCGCGAGTATACGGTTGCGGAGTTGACCGGCTTTGCCGCCGAAGCGGGCCTGGTAGTGGCGGGACTGAGCATCGACAACTGCTACCGGCACGAGGGCGCCCGCGCCCGCTTCTATCTGCTGGCCGGCCGCCTGGCGCCGCGCCCGCTGCGCGACTGCATCACGCTGACCCTCCGCGCGCCGGGTTAGCCGACTACTGGCCGAGCGCCGCTTGCTGGAAGGCCAGGCGCACGGGCGAGGCGTCGCCGTTGGGGAAACCCGCGCGCTGGATCATCAGGATGAGAACCACGCCCTTGGCCGGATCGATCCAGGCCTGCGTCCCGTAGGCGCCGCCGTGGCCGTGCGCGCCCGGGCTCAGCATGGCGGTGACGCCCTGGGGCTCGCGGACCACGCCAAAGGTCAGCCCGAACCCGTTGCCGGGCGTGAAGCCTGTCACCAGGTCGCCGGTTTGGATGGTCGTCATCCGCCGGATCGAATCGGGGCTGAGGTATTGCCGGCCGTCGAGAGTGCCCTGATTGAGGATCATGCGGGCGAAGCGGGCGTAGTCGGGCGCGGTGGAGAACAGGCCGCCGTTGGCCGCCGGGTAGCGATCCGTCGAGGTGGGGGACTTTCCGAACAGCAGGCCGATGGTGGTCTCGGCGAGAGTACCGTCCGCCTCGCGCTTGACGGGCGTCACTAAGCGCGAAAGCTGATTCGGCCGCAGGTAGAACGTGGTGTCCTTCATGCCCAACGGCTCGAACAGGCGTTCGGCCAGAAAGGAGGGGTAGGGCTTGCCGGAAGCCACTTCGATGATCCTGCCGAGCGTGTTGATGCCCGACTGGCAGTACTTCCACTGCGCGCCGGGCTCGAACTGCGTCGGCTTGCTGAGATAGGCGGGAATCAGATCGGCCAGGCTCAAGGCGGCCTTCGATTCCTCGGTGGCGGCTTCGGCCAGGCCGGAGGTGTGCGTCATCAGGTGTTTCAGCGTCAGCCGGGCGGGCCGGCCGGAAGGCGTCTTCAGGTCGCCGAACGCCGGAATGAACTTGGACACGGGATCGTCGACGGAGAGTTTGCCCTCTTCCTGGAGCATCAGGATGGCCGTGCCGGTGATCGGCTTGGTCATCGACGCGATCCAGAAGATGGAGTCCTTGCGCATCGGCTTGGCGTTGCCGGGACCGGCCTTCCCATGCGCTTCCAGATGGGTGACGCGCTCGCGGGTGGCGACCAGGGTCACCGCTCCGGGGACCTCCTTTGCTTCGATCACCTCCTTCATCCGGGCGGCGATGCGCGCGTTCTGGGCGCCGGTCTGCGCCGCCAGCGGGGAAAGGGTCAGCAGGATGGCGGGGAGCCAGATGATGGATCGCATGGAAGACAGTCTATCGCTCTTCAAGGAGGCGCTGGCGCGGCGGGATCAACGCTTCTCTTTGAACCCCGCCAGATGGGCTTCGATGACGCCGCGCGTGCGGGAGAGGGCGCTGCCCCCGGCCGGCGGCAGCAGGCCGAGTGCCTTTTCGACGGTGGCGATGGCGCGGGCCTTGTCGCCGGCGCCGTGGGCGGCCAGGGCGAGGGTGTCGAGAACAAGCGGATCGGCGGACTGAGTGAGTTGGACGGCGCGCTCGGCGTAGGGCAGCGCCGCGGCCGGATTCCGCAACTGCTCCGGCTCGCAGGTGGCCAGCGAAAGGGCGTAGAGGTTGATCTCGGCCGCCGTGGCGCCGGGGCGGTCGGCCAGTTGGCGCAGCGCGGTCAACCCGAGCGAGGCGATGCGGCGGGCGTCGGCGCGCTGCCCGCTGCGCGCCAGCAGGCCACCCACGATAACCTGCGTCTCGGCCAGTTGCCGGCGGCGTTCCAGGTTGGAGGGATCGGCCAGGGAGAGCGACTCGACGATATCGATGACGCGGCTGAAGCTCTTCAACGCACCCGCCAGATCACCGGTGGATTGCTGGGTCTCGCCCAGGCTCTTCAGCGACACCGCCACGTCCATGCGCGCCTGCACGTTGGTGGGATCAGCCGCGGCGAGGGCGTCGAAAATGGCGGCGGATTCGCGGAAGCGGTCGATGCCCGCCTTGGGGTCGCCGAACTCCACCAGCGCGACGCCCATCTTGCGGTACAGCGCGGCCACGGTGCGGCGCGCCGAGGCGCTGGACTGGTCGGCGGCGGAGAACGCCTCAAGCACCTGCTGAGCCTTGCGGTAGTTCTCCAGCGCGGCGTCGCGGTCGCCGCGCTCGGTGTGGACGTCGGCGATCTTCATCGACAGCACGCCCACGGCGCGCTGCGAGCGGCGATTGGTGCCATCGATGTTCAGCGCCGCCTGCCAGTGTTCCAGGGAACGGCGGTAGGCCTTCAGAGCTTCGTCGCGTTCGCCGCCGCGGGCGAGCAGGTCGCCCAGACCCTCGGAAACGCTGGCGGCGTCGATGCGGGGCTGCAAGTCGGAGGCGCGCGCGGCG
>CAYOTD010000044.1:4964-14126 GCA_964406685.1 uncultured Solibacteraceae bacterium
CTAGATCCTCGAAGCTGGCCACCGCCTTGCGCGCGTAGTCGAGCGCCTCCTTGGCGTGGCCGAGCAGCGGCATGACGTCGGCAAGCTGGCGGTAGCTGCGCGCCAGGTAGCGCTGGGCGCGGCGGTTGGCGGGGTCGGCCTTCACCAGCCGCTCGGCAATGGCGACGGCTTTCCGATAGGTTTCCAGAGCGCCCTTCGGATCGCCCAGGTTGGGCGAGTACGGATTGCCCTGAAGGTCGCCGAGTTTGAAGTAGCCGTCGATCAAATCGAAGACGAAGGCCGGATCGCCGGAAGCATCGCGCGCCAGCCGGTCGAGGTACTCGGTGGCTTTGCGAACCACCAGCATGCGCGCCGGTGTGGAGCCGGGAAGGTCGCGGATGGCCTCTTCGATCTCGAACAGAAAGGAGTTGGCGAGTTGGTGCAGATCGTTGAGGCGCTGTTCGGCGAGACGCCGCTGGCGATTGGCGATCTGGGATTGCCAGGCGACGCCGGTCACTCCCGCCAGGGTCGTCACCGCGGCCAGCACACCGGCAATGACGGCGCCCGTATGGCGATGGAAGAACTTGCGCGCCAGGTAGGAGGGAGTAGGCGTGCGCGCCGAGACCGGACGGTCGGTGATGAAGCGCCGCAGATCGTCGGCAAGACGCTCGACGGAGGCGTAGCGCGAGCGTGGCTCCTTCCGCAGCGCGACTTCGAGAATGGCGTCGAGATCGGCATCCAGTCCGGACGGCGCGGGACGCTTCTGCGTGATAGCGAAGGCCAGAGCAACGCGATTGACTTCCGGAATGACGTAGGGATACCGTCCGGTAAGCAGTTCGTACAGCAGCAGTCCCAGCGAGTAAACGTCGGTCGCGACCGTCACCGCCTGGCCGAGGACCTGCTCGGGACTGGCGTAGCGCACGCTCATCGAAGGGATAGCGGCGGCCTCCACCCGGTAACCGGCGCCGGGACGCAAGACGGCGGCGATGCCGAAATCCAGCAGGCGCGGCAGTCCTTCGTTCGTGACCAGCACATTGCCGGGCTTGATGTCGCGGTGAACGACCAGGCGCTGGTGGGCGTAATGCACGGCGTCGGCGACCTGGAGGAAGAGGCGGATGCGCTCCCCTAGAGAGAGGCTGTGCGCGGCGCAGTAGTCCAGGATGGGCTGGCCCTCGACGTAGTCCATCACGAGGAAGGGCTGACCCGACTCGGTGGTGCCGCCGTCCAGCAGGCGCACAATGTTGGGATGATCGAGAGACGCCAGCGTCTGGCGTTCCTGGCGGAACCGGTCGACCACCTCGAGACTCTCCGCGCCGCTGAGGACGAGCTTGATGGCGACCTGCTTCTCAAATTCGCGATCCGCGCGGGCGCCCAGGAACACCGAGCCCATCCCGCCCTCGCCGATGAGGCGGACAATCTTGTAGGGGCCGACGCGGCGGCCGATCATCTCCGAGCCGGTTCCCCATTCGCCGAGTGCCACGTATTGATGATAGAACGCGCGGCTATTCCGATTCCGGCAGCTTGCCGCGGCGCAAGCTGGCTTCGGCGGCCGCTTCGCGCCGGCGCCGGGGAATAAGGCTGTCGCGATAGTCGGCCCAGTTGCCGATCACCACGAACAAGCCAAGCAGAAGTGCGCCGAAGGCAAGCAGCGTCACCGTGGCCACGGCGGCCCAGTGGACCGGTTGGGACACGGCGTCGGGCTGGAAGAAGAAGCGCCCGAACTGGCCGCCGAAGTTCATTCCGAAGAACCCGGTCAGCACCGCGCCGGCGCCGAAGATCAGACTGAGCATGGCCAGCCGGTTGACGGCTTCGGTGTTGCGGAACTGGTAGTAGTTGTCGAGCGAGATGTTCAGCTTTTCGATCTCTTCCTCGATCTCGCGCTTCATGGGGGCGATGCGGTACTCGCCACACTGGATCTGGAAGTGCTCGATCTCCTCGTCCTTGTTGGCCAACTCCTCGAAGTGCCAGTAGTTGGAGAAATGCAGGAAGTCGCTGCGCAGGGCGTTGGCCATGCGGATCTGCTCGCCGGAAGGCCGGCCGCCCGGCTGGGTGAAGTACAGGGCGCGGGAAACCAGGGCCGTGCGCTCGGCGAAATCGAGCAGCGTGGCGCGATAGAACAGGGCGACGATCGTCATCAGGTAGTACCGGGTGGAGAACATCCGGTGGATGAGAAATCCCTCCTGGGCAAGGTGCTCGTCGCGGTCGCGCGTCCCGATGGCGGTGGTGATGCTGGAGTAGCTGGTGAATCCGTAGTAGGTGCCCTCGTGCGCCCAGCGGGTGTAGACCTGGCGGCGCATCTCGCGGTGGATGAACTCGGGCTCGTAGCGTTGCCGCTCGCCCCAGCGGTCGACGTAGAGCAGGCGGCTGAGCAGGACCTGATAGGCCTCCGAATAGATGTAGTCCGCCCCGGCCGAGGCCTCGTCGATGTCGACGAAGGAATGGACGATCATGCGCTCGTCCAGCACCGGCTCGAACTCCTGGCGGGCATAGTCGGCGAAGTACAGCAGGCCGGTGATGGTGCGGGCCAGCGGGGGCAGGAAGCCGTGCATGGAGCCGGTGGCGAAGGTCTCCTCGATCACGACCTGCTCGGCGCCGTCGCGCTCGAGGATGAAGGCAAGGTAGTTGGGAACGCGCCCTTCCCGCACCTGGCGCCCGGAAGAGGGGTAGACCTTGCGCATCATCTCGTTGGCCCAGAGGACCTGGTCGGCCGGCAGGCGCCGGGCCTCTACGCCGATCGAGAGGATGCCGATGCCGTTGGCGAACAGGAACAATCGCAGGTCGGTCACATGGAGGCGGGCCGAGCGGCCGCGAGCGTCGCGGGCGTCGAAGTGGAGTCTGGCGCCGTCCGGGATGGCGATGGTGTAGCAGCGCAACAGCGCCTCCACCTCCCCGGCGCCGCCGCAGGCCTCGGCGGTATCGAAGAAGATGCGCCGCACGAAGGGGTGGAAGAACACCATGTCCTGGTAGGCGGCCGAGTCCATGTCGAACCGCAGGTAGGGGGAGCGGCGCCAGGGGCCGATCTTCTCCACCAACCCCGACGGGCTCGCCTGCGGGTGGATGTCGATCCACTCGTCGAGTCCGTCGATCCATCCCGGATGCCGCGCCCAGAGTTCCCGATGGTCCGCCAACACCGCCTGTTTGTCGATGGAGAACGGAAAAAGGAAGTAGGTGTGCAGATGCGAGACAACAGGCGGCATCGGGCTGATTATACTCGCGCCCGACACAGCGGCGCGAGGGGGGGGCCTGCCCTACGGCACGATCACCGAGAGCGTCTCCGGCACCACGTCCTCCCCGGTCGCATTGCGGTAGCGCGGCCGGTAGTAGAGCGCGCCGGAGGTCCAGGCGACCTGGACCGTGCAACCGGAGACGCAGGCGGTGGCCTCGGTTGTGCTTCCCAGGGCGGCCGTCGGTCCGTAGTCGACGAACGCCTGGCTCACGCCGCTCCAATTGGACCGCAGGTTCAGCGTCAGCCGTGGCGTCGAGGACGACGTTCCCGCCGTGGTGAACACGTCCTTTACCACGGCTCCCCCGGTCTCCACCGTATACCAGTATGGGGTTGATGCGCTCAACCCTTCGACGATGAAGATCTTCCGGCCACCGGCCTCCACCGAAGGCGTACTCGTGTTCAGAGCCAGGTTCGCGACCTTCATGTTCTGGTGAGTGGAGACCTTGACCGTCACCGCGTCCGCGGCTGCCAGAGAGATCACCGCCCCGGTCGAGCCCGCTTCTACCCGTAAGGCCAGGCGCCGCGCGCGTTCCGGCAGTCCCTCATTGACGCCGTCGAGAACGCTGTCCACCCAGTCGACATCGGCTCCCGGATTCAGGCCCGTGGTGGTGGTGAGTTGCGTATCGCAGCCCGACGCGCAGTGGACGCTATAGGGAGACGTGGTCTTCAGCCGCACGTCGGTACTCAGACCGGCGGGCCGGGCAAACGAGGTCAGGTGATCGCCCAGCATCGCCGATTGCGCCCGCTGGTTGGCGGTGAAATTCGAAGCCGGCAGATCGGCCCAGCTATTCCAGCCGGAAGAAGGGATCGTGCCCTCGCTCAGGTTCAGGTTCCCTCGGTAGGTGGACGTCGGCCCCACCCAACCATAGACTCCCGGTGTCCAGTCCGGCTTTCGCACGGAGACGAAGCCGCTGGAGAGGCCCTGGCCGCTGTACGAACCGCCATACGCTCCGTCTGTACTCCAGATCCATAGGCTGTTGGTCGTCATGACCGAGTTCAACGGCGAGGCGGTGTTCTGGTAGAACCCTCCCCGGTCGGAGTCGATTGTGTTGTGATCGATCACCAGCCCTAGGATGCCTCCGGAGCCGAACATGAACCCGACACCTCCGGAGGTCGAGTCTCCCCATCGCGTTCGGTTCGCATCCAGGATGATGTTGTGGCTGAAGCGGTATCCCCGCCCGTAGGTGTTCCAGCCCATGTCATCTATGCCCATTCCGTAGATTCCGGAGTGAGTGTTGACGATCTTGTTCCGGCTTACCTGGAGACCGTCCATCCGCACGAAGACGTCCTGGCCGTTCTGGTTTCTGGGCGTGAAACCCAGCGGCTGGTTCTGCCCGCCGGAGGACCAGTAGTTGCGCAGCAGATTGCCCTCGAAGACCACATCGCGGCCCATCTTCAGCTCGAACAGGTTCTTCAAAAGGAGGTGGGAACTGGAGGCAAACGACCAGTCGAAGGTTGAATCCCATTCCCCACTGGTTGCCGTCCATTCGTAGAGCATGGCATACTCGGCCATCGCCGCCCGGCTGGTTACGCCGCTCAGACAGGTGAAGCCGCCCGTGCACGCCACGTTCGATCCGCTGTTATGCCCGACGGTCAGCGCTCCCGCCGGCGACACGCCGACATAGATCTTGGCGGACGCGCCGGAGGCAACCACGATGGTCGAATCGTCGCCATAGGTGTAAGGCGTATCCTCGTAGTGGACCGTGCAGGTTCCCACGTTGCAGCGCGTGGCGGAGTCGTTCGTGGTCAGCGCCAGCGTGTCGGTCGAACTCTGCCGCACGAGCCGGACCAGAGGCCGCTGCTCCAGGCGCTTCCGCAACAGGTTGCGGCGCGCGGTGATCTGCGGCACGCTGACAACCGGAGAGGAACACCCCCCCGCCATGAAGCCCTCGGTTCCGCCGTCGATCTCGTTGTTCTCCAGGGTCACGGGACCAAGGCTGCCGCAGGTGAGAATGGCCTGACCCTCCGCCCGGGTCTGCGTGTTCAGAAAGCGGCTGTTTCGAATCCTGATGTGATCCCCGTGATAGATGCCGATCCAGCGCCAGAATCCGGGCGAAGCCTTCGGCTGGCTGAACACGCACCGGTCCCATTCCAGGTGATGCGGAACGTAGCGGTAGTCGTTGGATGAATCCTTGGCGAACATCGTTCCGTAGTAGCTTTCCGCGGTCGAATCGTACCGGAAACGGATGCCCAGGAATCGGTAGTGGTGCACTCCCGTGGCCGGCCCTTTGTAGGCCGCCGCCATCGTTCCCGGAAACAGCCCCGCCTCGTCGGTTCGCTCCGCCCATGGCCCCACCAGCCAGACCCGCCGGTTACTGATTCCCGTCACGGCGCCGGCGGTGCTGTAACCGATGTTGACCAATGGGACGGACATCTCCGGAAAGTTAAAGTGAGCCCAGGAGTCGTACTTTCCCGTTTCGCAATGCGTGCATGTGAAATGCTTCCCGTAAACGACGTCGCTCTTGTGGCTGATCCAGAGCTTTCCGTTCGTCCCCAAGCCGACCCGAAGGCCGGAGCCCTGCGCTCCGGAGGTGCCGGCGGTGGGAACGGCGGCGCCCAGCAGTGTAACGGTGCCAATCGGCGCTCTGGAGTTAAACAGCATTCCGTTCTTCAACCGTGCCTCGCACGGAACACTCATCGAGTGGAGATACCCGATGGTGACCGTGTTGCCGGATACCTGAGAGGTCCAGCAGTCCGACGAGAAGGCGGGATCCGCTTCCAGCCTGATCAGCGCCTGTCCGGAGGTGGTAAACGCCAGGGTAGCCAGGCGCGCGTCTCCGTCTTCCGGCCGGTAGTCCTCCGGCAGTTCCCGCCACCGGGAGGAGCGGACCGTGATCCAGTCCGACCCCGGCTTGTTCTTCAGCGTGAAGGGGGCGCTGTAGAACGCCGTCCCCGCCGTCAGTGTGATCGTGTCGCCCGGGTTGGCCGCGTCGATGGCCGCTTGCATCGTGGAGTAGGTGCAGCCTGTGGCGCACACGGTCAGATCGGCGGCTCGCAGCGCCAGAACAAGGAAGAAACCGAGCGCCAGCCGTCTCACTGGGTTCTCCGAAAAGTCAGCGCCCACGGGCCTTCGATGGAAAATGCGCCCGAGAAAGTGTCGCTCGCATGGGTCCGGTCCCGCAGGATTCGCCAGGTCAGGGTATCGCCCGCCGAGCATCCGGTCGTGGAGAGTCCGGCAGCCGTGACCTGGTTCAGAACGCTGCTTGACGAGTTGCTGTCAAGGACCTCGGTGGCCGTGTTGTACTGGACGGCTCTCGCGTCGCCATCACCGCGGCACGCGAGAGCGACCTGGAAGACGATTGTGCCACTTGTCCCGCCCGCGCCCCACGCCCACGAAAGATCGATCGCTTTCGACGGGTCCCAGTCCGTCGGCATCCGGACGGAATGCGAGAACCAGCACGGACCGTCGGCGTCGGTGCAGTAGCAGGAGGCGTAGGAGACATACGTGGTATCGCTTCCCGCGTTCCAGCTCGTTCCGACCGTGGGGCCGGAAGAGCCGTAGTCCACCAGCCAGGTCTGGCTCGAGCTGTTCCCTCGAAGGAACATCCCCGATACTCTGTCCACGATGGTCAGACTGTTGCCGGTCGCCTCGGCGTCGAACGTCTTGTTGGTCAGCGTTGCCGAACCGGACGGGCTGACGTAGTCCGTTCCCTCCGTGGCGACGGCTGTCGTGTTCAGCGCCGTGCGCTTCACGAGTCCATTGGAGCCGGGATCCGCCATCCCGCCTCCGCCGCTGCCGGAAAGGAGCTGAAAGTGCGTGCCGTCGTACACCAGTTCGACATACCGGCCGGCCGGGATGTCGCCGTCGCTCAGGTCCGTGAGCGCGCCGCCGTTGACCCGCCGGATCGTGACCGCCCCGAGTTCCGAGATATTCACCGTCGCCGCGCCCGTGTTTGCCGTGTTCGCGTACAGCATCACCCGCTGGCCGGCCGCATACGCGCTCAACGCCGGGCTGGGGGAACACACGTAGGCGTCGGTGGTTCCCGCGTCGGCGCACTGCGTCACGCGCGCCACGGGTTGTTGAGCGAAAAGGACAACTGCAAAAAGAAGCACTCCGGTGAAAACTTTCATTTTCTCTCTCCTATTTGGTGATCGCGGCCGAGACGCTCGCGCTGGCTGGGTCGATGGTGGCGCCCGAGAAATTGCAGATGCGCACCGTTACGGTGCCGGCCTCCGAGACATATCCCGCCGTTCCGGTCAGTCCCGCCTCCAGGCCGCCGGGCCAACCCACGGCCACGTTGTCGCCGGGCGCCGCTCCGGTGACGGGGATCGAGCCGGTTCCGCAGGCGCCGTCCGCCAGCATCTCCACGTCGACGGTGGCCGAACCGGTGTAGTAACCGAGCGAGTGCATGTCCCGCACGGCGAAGGTGGCGCTGGCTGGGTCCACGGTGGCGCCCGAGAAGTTGCACAGACAGACCGTCACCTCATCGGGTGCCGATACAAACGCCGATCCGCTCATGTTCCCGCCGAGGGACGAAGGTAGGGAAAAGGCCAGAGCGCGGCCCGTGGTGGCTCCCGTGGCGGAGATCGCGCTCCGCGCGCATGCTCCGTCCGCGATCGGACCGAAGTCGATGATCCCCGAATAGAACGCCGACGAGGACACGCCACTGGGTGAGCCGCACACCGGCGCCCCGTCCGTGCCGTATCCGATCACGAACTTGTCCGCCGGACAGGCGGTGGCAAGAATGGCGCCCTTGGCGGACGTTCCGGGATAGGGCAGGTCGGCCGAGGCGATGGAGGTCCCCGGCGCGTAGTAGTCGGTCCCCGCAACGGCCGCCGCCGTCGTTTTCAGCGCCGTCCGCTTCACGATGCCGTTGGAACCGGGATCGGCCAACCCGCTGGGAGACGTCTCCGTCCAGGTGTTCGACGATGTGCATGTGTACGCCTGGTTGGTGCTGGTTCGAATGTAGATCTGGCCGGCGGTGCAACTGGCAGGCGGAGCCGCTGTGCCCGAAGTGAACTGCGGCGTCGTCGCCGTGTCCAGGGACAGCGTGCGCACGCCGGTCCCGGAATGGTCCGAGGACATCAGCCCGGCCCCCGCCTCCACGACCGATCTTTGTAGCAGCACTCTCATGTCCGTCCCCGTGCTGTCCCACTGGCCGGGCGTCGTGGTTGCGTTCCACCTCGCCAGCGGCACGGAATCGGGAGGAAAGGCGCTCACTCCGCTTTGCGTCGCGAATCCGCTTCCGGAGATCGTGGTCGAGCTTAGGCTGTAGCCGGCCACCAGGCTCCCGTTGCGAACGTAGAAGTAGGCTGTGTCCGCCGACTGGCCGCTGGACAGCGTGAATGTTGTGGACGGAAAGCTCCAGGTTGCGGTTCCGGTCCGCACCCGGCAGGCGGCCATCGTCAGGACCTGGGTGCTGGTGTAGGTGATACGGCAGTCGCTCAGTTCCTGCGCTTCGTCGGCCCCGCCGCTGTCGGCGTCGGTAACCGCGGCCCACGTGTTCATGCTCACGCACAGGTAGAGGTTCTGTCCCGGCGGCGCGGTGACCAGGTGAAACTGTTCCCCCGTCAGGCAGTTCGACGGCAGGCTCGAACCGGTCTGGACCGGCCGCGTGCTCGTGGCAGTGGAGAAGTCCACAGCCTTTCCCTGGGTTTGCAGATGGACCTGTGTGGGCTGCCCTGCGCAGGTTCCAGCCGCGAAGGCCAGAACCGCAGCCCAGAGTGCCGCTCTCTTCGGTTTGAATCTCGACTCCGACACGCGCGAATCCTCCACCGCCATTCTCGCGGAGGACATGCGCCGTTCCGGGAACTGCTTCGCGCACGACATAGTCAGAAAGGGACTTATATTTGGACGCGACACGTGACTGTACCTGCGATCTCCTGCGCCCTTCGGGGATGGCCGGACAGAGGGATGGCTTTGCATCGTGGAAACGGCCAGGGATTCAAGGCAGGGTTCCGGACTGTCAGCGCCGGTGCAAAAATCCCCATAACGCCGGTTGAAAATTCCCCACTCG
>CAYOTD010000045.1:0-13883 GCA_964406685.1 uncultured Solibacteraceae bacterium
GCCGCTGCTGTCCGGAGTCTATGGCGGGGATCCCAACCGGTTGAGCGTCGGCAGCGTCCTGCCGCGCTTCACGGAACTGGAGGCGCGTTACGGAAGCCTGACGCGCGGCGTCCTGGCGGCGCGCCGGCAGGCCGCCCGGCAGGCCGGCTCCGCGCCGCTGTTTCAGACGCTGAAGGGCGGCCTCGGACAGTTGACCGAAGCCCTGGAACGCGCGGCGGCCGGGTATCTGGAAGTGATCCACGCCGAGGCCGAGGCGCTGGAGCGCGCCCCGGCCGGTTACCGCCTGCGCGTCGCCGGAGACTGGATCGAAGCGGCCAACGTTGTGCTCGCCTGCCAGGCCTATGAGGCCGGCCCGCTGGCCGCCGGCGTCGCACCGGAGACGGCGGAACTGCTCGACGGGGTGGAGTACTCCTCATCCATGACGGTCTCGCTCGTCTTTCCCCGGCCGGAGTTGGGCCATCCGCTGGACGGTTTCGGCTTTCTGGTTCCACGCCGCGAGCGGCGGCGCCTGGTGGCCTGCACCTGGGTTGGCACGAAGTTCTCCCACCGCGTGCCGGACCACCTGGCAGTGCTGCGCTGCTTCCTGGGAGGAACGGACGACTCCGCCCTCGCCGTCCCGGACGATGAGATCCTGCACTCGCTGGCTCAGGAGTTGCGCGACCTGATGGGCGTCACCGCCTCGCCCGCCTTTCATCGCATTTCGCGCTGGCCGCGGTCGATGGCCCAGTACACGGTGGGGCACGCCGACCGCGTCGCGCGGCTGGAATCGATCCTCCGGCAAATTCCGGGGCTCTACTTGGCGGGCAACGCCTATCATGGCATCGGCGTCCCCGACTGCATCCGGATGGGGCGGCAGGCGGGCCGGCTCATCGCCAGGCCCGGATTTGAAGGTTGACCTCGGGGCCTCAGTTGGCGTGCTTGCCGGCCTGCGTTTCCAGACCGAACAGTTCGGCCAGTTGTGCGTCGAGCACCGCTCGGGCGGCGGCCGCCAGTCCCACGGTGGTTGTGGTGGCGGTGCTTCCGCCGTCATCCGCTGGTGGCGGGGGAGGCGGCGGCGGAGCGGGGCGTTGTGCGGCCAGCATGCGCCGGGTGGCGCTTTCCGCTTCTTCCTTGGCCCGTTCCGCGTCTTGCCGGGCGCGGATGAGCATCTTCTCGTTGACCTTGTGCGGGGTGATGTCGGTGATCACCAGCACGCCCCCCTTCACCGCGCCGGCATCGTCGCGCATCGGCCTCGCCGACATGCTGAGCCAGGCGCCGTCCAGGCCGCGGGCGGTGGAGGCGAACAGCACCGCGTGATCCACTTCTTCCCCGCGCAGCGCCCGCGCCAGCGGGAAGTCCGCCGCCGGACACGCGCTGGTTCCATCGGCCAGGCACAGCCCGTAGCGGGCCACCCATTTCGACGAGTGCGTGGCCGGTAGCCCTTCCAGGATGCGGCCGGCGGCCGAGTTGGACATCAGCAGTCCGCCGTCCTCCCCGACCACCACCACGCCGTCGCTCATGCCGTTCAGTACCGATTGCAGCACCCCGGTCTGGAAGCGCAGGACCTTTTCCGAGGCCGCCAGTTCCAGCACCTGCGTTTCCGCGCCCTTCAGCAGATCCCGAAGCTGGCGCTGGCTGGCCTGGAACGCTTCCTCGGCGCGGCGGCGTTCCGACCTCGCCACACCCGCCGCGAGAATCCAGGCCCCGGCCGTTCCGCCCAGAACCAGAAACGCCGCGGCTCCCAACACCAGGATGTCGGTGCGCCGCTGGCTGTTCCAGGCTTGCTCGGCCAGCCGCTCCAGCCGCAGGTCTTCCTCGCGCTGGATCTCGCCCAGGATCGACTGGATCTCTCCCATGATGGCCTTGCCCTCGGCCATCGGCGCCGCCGGGGGAGAGGGAGGAGAGGAGCCGGGGACGGCGGCGTACTTCAGCAGGTTGGCCAGAAGCGTGAAGCGGCGCTCCAGCAGCGGCTGAAGCCGCTCCAGTCGCTTGTACTGCACGCCGTCGCCGCTTATCAGGGTTTCCAGGTTGGCCAGCCGGGCCGGGACGGATACGCGGGCCGTCTTGTATGCCTCCAGGCTGCTGTTCCGTCCCTGGAGCAGATACGCGCCGACCGCGGACTCCGCGCCCATCAGGCCGGTTCGGAACGCCTGGATCTCGCGATAGATCTGCACGGTCTGCCGCTGCTTTTCGATGGCGCGCCACTGCTCGGATTGCAGGGACCGGATGGAGAACACCAGGAACGCCAGCGGCGCCAGCGCCAGGGCGACGATTCCCAACCCCCTGAGCCAGAGGCGCAACTCGACCCATAGTCGCCGACGCGAATGCACGGACAATCTTCCTTCCCGCATAATCGGCGGGTTTCCGGAATCCTTTATGGAGGAAGAAAAAGAGCCGGGCGTTGGTCAGACGCCCGGCTGAGGAGCACCCACAAACCACTCGGAGGTTGTGGTCTGTGGTAGTGGAGGAGACCTACGATCAACCCAGTAACCCGCCGTGACCAAGGCAGGCTACCTCCCAACCAGTGACACGATAGCGCGCCAAAAGCGGCGGCAGGATCAGATCCACCACGTTCGGCTTGGCCGACCGGAAACAGCCCGGAGCGCTCACGATCGGCACGTCGTCCTTGTAGCCGAACAGCAGCAGGTTGCCCGGCTCCACCGGAGCCAGGAACCTCTCGATATGACAGCCGATTCGCAGCATCGACCGCCCGATCACATCCTCCGGCCCCGCCGGCGCCGTGGTCGAACCCACCAGAATCACCGTCGGTCTGGCACGCAGCAGATGCTGGAGAGATCGCGCTACGGCCTCCTCTTCCTCAATCGCCGACAACGCGAAACTGGGAGCCACCGCGAAGCGCTCCAGCCTCTGCCTCACAATATTCTCAAAGAGCTGGCGCGCCCGGTCGCCATTCGCCGGGTCGGTATAGAGGATCGCCGCCGCCGGCGAGCGCACCGGGCGGGCTTGAAGAATCGGCCCACGCTCTTTCAATATTGAGATTACTGCCTCGAGCTGGGATCGCGCAACCACAAACGGCGCACTTTTTACAGTGGCGATGCGTTGCCCCGCCGCGGCAAAGCCGAAGTTGGGCGTCGTCGCGATGACGACGCTGGAAGTGCAGTTGATCTGCCGCAGCAGTTCGTCGTCCACCAGCACACAGCAGTTCTCGGTGGCGAACAGGTTCGCCCGTCCCCCCGCCGCCAACCGTATCTCTAACGAACCACAGCCCATTTCGGTCGCCACTTGGCTGACCGCATCGTCTTCGCCAACTTCCCCTTCCTCCAGCTCGGTCACCCAGACCTGAGCCATCCCCTCGGTTTCCAGTAACCGAACGTCTTCCTCGCTGATGAGGTGTCCCTTGGCCAGGATCTTTTTTCCTCCCGGCCGAAAGACCGAGCAGCACAGCACCCGGCCACTTGAATTCTTGACTTCTACTGTCTGCGCCTTCATGACCGTCTCCCCTCGGGGTATTAATAAGAGAATTATACGACGGTATAGTACTCTTAGGTTAGTCTTTGTCTCAACAAAACTGGAAGAATTTTGAGGGGATTGAATTTCCGAGCCGCCTTCGGGATCCGAGGCTCAATGTAAGACTATTAAGATGAACATCTTACGGAACATGTAGGATGCTTAACCTAGCGGGAGCCCCCCTCATGGCGAGGGTATTTAATACCCGCATAAGAGTGTATCGTACAGTTATAGTACTACTGTCGCTTCAAGTTGCTTGACCATGGCGATCTCGTCACAGCACTGGAACTTCGGGCAGCGGAGGCAGTCCTTCCATGCCTTCAGGGGCAAGTCGCCCCGGTCCACTTCGGTGTAGCCGAGCTTGCGGAAGAACCCAGGAACGTAGGTGAATGCAAACAGGGACTGAAGGCCGAATTGCCGGGCTTCCTCCTCCAGCGTGTTCACCAGGAGCTTGCCGACCCCACGGCCCTTCAGCTCCTCGCTGACGGCCACCGAGCGGACTTCGGCCGTGACCGGGCTGTAGAAGTGCAGCGCCCCGCATGCGGCCGGCACCCCGCCGCACTCCACCACCACGAAGTCGCGGATGTTCTCCGACATCTCGAACTCGGTACGCGGGAGCATGATGCCCTTGGCCGCGTAGCCGTTGATCAGGCGCAGCAGTTCCGGCACATCGCTCATGCGCGCCTTCCGCGCCGCCGCAGCCACCGGCGCCGGGTCGTTTATCACAGATACACTTGGGGACATTGCTACCCACCAACAAGGCGGCTGCCCGCCTCCTCGCCGCCCAGCAGCCGCTCGACGATCCGGGCCGAGCCGCCGGGCACGATCACAACTTCGCCGATCCCCTGGCGGAGGCCGTCGACGGCCGCCGTCAGCTTGGCCTGCATTCCGCCGGCCGCCACACCCGATGCGATGAGGCCCTCGGCCGCGGCTGGGGTCAGCGTGGGAATCACCTGGCCATCGGCCCCGCGAACCCCGTCGACGTCGGTCAGGAAGAAGAGCCTGTCGGCGCCGAAGCCGGCCGCGCAGGCCACCGCCATCTGGTCGGCGTTCACGTTGTAGATGCGGCCCTGGCGGTCGCCGGCCACGCAGGCCACCACCGGCAGATAGCCGTTGGCGGTGAGCAGCCGCAACAACTCCGCATTCGAGCGCACGATCCGGCCCACCGCGCCCAGATCTTCCCGCATCTGCTCGGCTTCGGCCAGGGCGGCGTCGATTCCGCTCAGGCCCACCGCCCGCGCTCCGGCGGCCACAAAGGCCGACACCAACTCGTGGTTAACGCTGCCGGCGAAGACCTTTAGCACGGCGTCGACCACTTCCGGCGTGGTGACCCGCAACCCGTCCACAAACCGGCTCTCCACTCCGCGTTCAGTCAGGAACCGGGTCATCTGCTTGCCGCCGCCGTGGACCACCACCATCTCGGCGCCGCCCTTCCGGACCCCGGCCAGTTCGCGCGTCAACCGGTTGCGGGATTCCGCGGCATCCAAGAGCGTGCCGCCCAGCTTGACCAGAATCCTCACAGCAGCGCCTCCGTCTCCGGATAGCCGAGCGCGAGATTCATGTTTTGGACGGCCTGTCCCGCGGCGCCCTTCACCAGGTTGTCGATGACGCTGACCACCACGCCGCGGCCGGTGGGGCCGTGGAACTTGACGCCGATATCGCAGAAGTTGGTGTGCGCGACCGAATGCAGGTCGGGGATGCGGCCGGCGTCGTAGAGGCGGACGAACGGCTCTCCGGCGTAGCGCCGCTCGTAGATTTCGACGAGCTCTTCGGCGCTGGAAGCCCGCACGGCGCGGAAGTAGACGGTTTCAAGAATTCCCCGGGCGGCCGGGATCAGGTGTGCGGTAAAACTGAACTCGCTCTCCTCCAGCCCCGAGTTCTGGAGCACCTCGGGTACGTGACGGTGGTCGAGGATCGAGTAGCAGGAGAAGTTCTCCGTCGCCTCGCAGAAGCTGGTCTTCAGAGTCGGCTTGCGCCCCGCGCCGCTCACCCCCGACTTGGCGTCGCAGACGATGCCGGCCTTGCGGTCGGCGAGGCCGGATTCCACCAGCGGCCGCACCGCGAGGTTCGCCGCCGTGGGGTAACAGCCGGGGTTGGCGATCAGCCGGGCCCCGGGAATCCGTTCGCGGTAAAACTCCGGCAGTCCGTAGACCGCTTCGGCGAGCAGGGCGGGCTGCGTGTGGTCTTCCTTGTACCACTTCTTGTGGTTCTCGGCCGTGCGCAGCCGGAAGGCGCCGCTCAGATCGATCACCACCGCCCCGGCTGCCAGCATAACCGGCGCCAGTTCCATGGAGACCTCGGCGGGCGTGGCCAGGAAGACCACCTTAAGGCCCTCCGCGCGCACCGCTTCGCCCGAGCAGGGCAGCCGCGGCGGTCCCTTGCGGCCCCGCGGCGCCGGGCGCTCTTCGGAGTCGTGCCGGTGTTCGAGCAGCACCGGCTCGACCCGCCCGTGACGGGAGAGGATCTGGACCAATTCCACGCCGCTGTAACCGCGGAACCCGACAATACCGGCACGTTCCTTCATCTGGCTAAATATTCAGTCTCCTGAATAAAAATATAGCACAGCGCCGCAAGGAAGCGGTCAGCGGAGGGAGCCGGCGATGATGGCTACGATGTTCCAGGCGACTACGAGGGCGAACAGCAGGTTCATGCGGAACAGGACGCGGGCGCGGCCCATGCGCCAGCAGGCCAGACCGAGCATCACTGCAATCAGCTTGATGAGAAGCAGGCCGCCCAGCGGGGAGCCGGTGGCGTCGATGGCGAAGCGGACAATCGGGTTGCCCTCGCGGACGCCGTGGAGCAGGAAGGCGAGAGTCGTCAGGAAGTCCAGCAACTGAAGGTAGGAGAACTGGAGCAACAGGTGGTTCAGCGATTGCGCGCCTTCGGCGGTCCGCGTCGTCATCACAACTATCTTAAACCGGACATAGGGTATTTACCCCGGTGTCAGGCTCAGTAGTTTGCCTAGTACCGGATCGGGCTCTGTACTGGTATCCGCCGGACTAGTCCAAGTCGAAGCTGTCGCCGCGGCTCGGGATCACCACGTCGAGGTTGTACTGGTCGCGGATGGCGCGGGCCAGCGATGCCGATTGCGTCGGCTCGCCGTGCACCAGGAAGACGCGCCTCAACCCGCCGGCGAAGGGCTTCATCCAGGCGAGCAGCTCGCGCTGGTCGGCGTGGCCGCTCAACTCGTTGAGCTTGGTGACCTCGGCGCGGACGCGGACCGGCTCGCCGAAGATGGGGACTTCCTGCTGCTTGTCGACGATTTTGCGGCCCAAAGTATTTTCTGCCTGGAAGCCGGTGATGACGACGGTGTTGCGCGGGTCGCCGAGATTGTTGCGCAGGTGGTGCAGAATGCGGCCGGCTTCGCACATGCCCGAGGCGGAGATGATCATGTAGGGCCCGCGGAGGTCGTTGAGCGCCTTGGACTCGGTCACGTCGCGGACGTAGCGGAGGCGTCCGAAGCCGAACGGGTCGTCGCCGTTGGTCAGGTAGCGCCTGGTTTCCTCGTCGAAGTGCTCGGCGTGCTTGCGGAAGGCCTCGGTGACGTTCACCGCCAGGGGGCTGTCGACGAAGATGGGGATGGAGGGGATGCGGCCGGCGTCGATCAGTTCGTGCAGCACCAGCACCAGTTGCTGGGTGCGGCCGACGGCGAAGGCGGGTACGATCAGCTTTCCTCCGCGCCCCACGGTGCGGTTGACGATTTCGGCGAGCTTGTCGGCCACGCGCCCGGTCTCCTGGTGCAGGCGGTCGCCGTAAGTGCTCTCCATGACGAGGTAGTCCACCTCGGGCATGGCGTCGGGGTCGCGGATGATGGGAAGGCCGGGGCGGCCCACATCGCCCGAATAGGTCAGCCGGATCTTACGGCGCGAGTTCTGCGCCTCGATCACCATGGTGCTCGAACCGAGAATGTGGCCGGCATCGTAGGTGCGGTAGGTGACGCCGGGAGCGACTTCGGTTTCCTGGTAGTGCGGCACGGGGTGGAACAGGGGAAGCACGCGCTCGGCGTCTTCGGAGGTGTAGAGGGGCGGGACGCCGCCGTCTTCGGCCGCCGGGTCCAGCAGTTTGCGGCGCTGGTGGCGCTTGGCGAGGAACAGGGCGTCCTTTTCCTGCAAGTGCGCCGAGTCGAGCAGCATCGAGTTGCACAGGTCGGCGGTGGCCGGAGTGGTGTAGATGGGGCCGGCGAAGCCGTGCTTGCCGAGCGTGGGCAGGTTGCCGCTGTGGTCGATGTGGGCATGCGACAGCAGGACGGCGTCGACGGACGAGGCGGACAGCGGCAGGTTCGCGTTGCGCTCGTGTGCATCCCTGCGGCGGCCCTGGTAAAGGCCGCAGTCCAGCAAGAGGCGCGAGCCGTTCACGCGCACCTCGTGCATCGAGCCGGTGACGGTGCCGGTGGCGCCCCAGAAGGTGATCTTCATAACCCTTCAGGATGACACTATTTGATGGGTGACGGCTGGTAATCGAGCTGCTTGCCGAGAGTCTTGACGAGCGTCTCCAGGCACTTCACGCGGGCCCACCACTTGAAGTCGCCTTCGACGACGGTCCAGGGCGCCGCCAGCGTGGAGGTCTTCAGCAGCATCTCCTCGACGGCCTCGAGATACTGGTTCCACTTGTCGCGGTTGCGCCAGTCCTCGTCGGTCAGCTTCCAGCGCTTGTAGGACTCCTTCGACCGCTGCTCGAAGCGGCGCAACTGCTCCTCCGGGCTGATGTGGATCCAGAACTTGACCAGGATGATGCCGGACTCGGTCAACTGGCGCTCGAAATCGTTGATCTCGCGGTAGGCGCGTTTCCAGGCGGCCTCGGTGCAGAAGCCTTCGACGCGCTCGACCATGACGCGGCCGTACCAGCTCCGGTCGAAGATCATGACCTGCTTCTCTTCGGGCGGTTTCAGCCGGCGCCAGAAGCGGTAGAGATAGTGATGGGTCTTGTCCTCGCCCGCCGGGGCGGCGATGGAGAGCACCTCGTAGCCGCGCGGGTCCAGTTTCTCCGTGACGCGCCGGAGGTTGCCTCCCTTTCCGGCGGCGTCCCAGCCTTCATAGACGACCACGAGGGAGCGCTTGCGCTCGTAGAGCTGGAAGGCCAGCTCGCGCAACTGCAACTGGCCCACCAGCAAGCGGCGCTCGTACTGCGCTTCCGAGAGTTCCCGATCGAGCTTGAGTTTTTCGAGCATGGCCGCTATTTCCTCTCCGCCTTCTTTTTGGGCCTGGCTTCCGGGGTGGGCGGCGGCGCAGGCGGTGGAGGCAGTTCCTTGCCGCGATCGGTGAGCGCGCGCTCCAGGCGCTGGATGATCGTCGAGAAGACCTTGACCCGCGCCCAATGGCGGTCGGTGGCCTCGACGATGGTCCAGGGCCCCCATTCGGTTTCGGTATGCTGGAACATCTCCTCGATGGCGGTGACGTACTTGCCGTACTTGCGGTGGTGCTCCCAGTCTTCGTCCTGCACGTGCCAGGCGGTGAGCGGGTCCTTCTCGAGCGCTTTGAAGCGGCGCTTCTGCTCGGCCTTGCTGATGTGGAGGAAGAACTTGACGATCTGGTAGCCGTCGTCGGCCAGGGCGCGTTCGAAGTCGGTGATGTCTTCGAAGGCGCGGAGCCAGACCTTTTTCGGTGTGATCTTCTCGACGCGTTCCACCAGCACGCGCCCGTACCAGCTCCGGTCGAAGATGGCCATCTCGCCGTAGTTGGGCGTCCGCAGCCAGAAGCGCCACAACCAGGGCATGTGGGACTCGTAGGTGCGCGGAGCCTGGATGGCGTGAAGGCGGAAGCCGCGTGGCTCCAGCCGCTGGGTAAGGAGATTGATGGTTGTTCCCTTACCCGCGGCGTCCCAGCCTTCAAAAAGAATGATGCTCGGGATCTGCGCTTTCCAGCAAGCCCTCTGGAGATCGAGCAGCCGTTCGCGCAACAGCGGCAGTTTCTCCTTGTATTCGGACTTCGACAGCGCCAACGACAGGTCGACTTTCTCCAGCATACCGATAGCAGTTCTACCTCCGGCAGGCAGCCGCCGTCAACAGGTTCACCGCCGCGAGGAGCAGGGCGCTGGGGAGGAAACCCATCACGGGGATGAAGACGACAGCGAAGAGAAGTGCGGCGACGCAGGCCCCGGCCAGGTCGAGCGCGTACAGAGTGCCGGTGCCGGCGGAGGGGGCGTGGCGGCCCGCGGTGACAAACTGATGACCGCCCAGCAGGCCGCAGGCCAGGGCGAGGAGAGGATAGAACGGGGCGGGCAGGGGGAGCGATGCCAGGACGATCAAGCCCGAGGCGGCGGCGGCCAACTGGAGCTGGAACAAGCTGAAGCTCGCTCTACCGAGCCAGCTTCCCAGCGCCATGCCGGCCATGAAGCCGGCCACGATGACGGCCAACTGGTGATAGAGGTAGCCGTGGACGGCTTGGAAGCCGAGCAGCAGGAGCATCTCGAGACCGATCTGGGTGAAGCCCATCGCGGCCACGCACATTCCGGCCGCGCCGGCGAAGCGGCGGGCGGGCCATAACAGCACAAGCGGGATGAGTGCGGCCGCGGCCCAGGGAAGAGCCGGGCGGTAGCCGGGATGGAAGCGCGAGGTCCAGGCGGCCAGGCCAAGGTGGCAGGCGATGGGGGCGAAGTCCCGATTGATGGGTGTGGAAGATTGCGGCCGGATGCGGTGTTCCAGTTCCGCCATGCGGTCCGGGGCCATGCGGAAGGGGATGAAGTACTCGCGGACGTAGGTGGTTCGCAGGCTGCGCTCGCCGAGACGCGCCACGAGCACGCGCGGGTTGGAGGTGAGCGTGCCGGGTTGAGGGGCGGCGAAGAAGCGGACCGTCGCGCCGGGGATGGCGAGGACTTCGGGGAAGACCTCACCGAGGGTTTTGCGGATGCAGGCGAGCAGCGCCGCGCGCTGGTCGCTCAAGTAGTTCTCCGCGCCGGTGAGGCGCAGCGAGAGCAGGCCGCCGGGGGCGAGCTTGCGCGCCGCCTCGCGGAAGAACTCGACGGTGTAGAAGCGGTTGAGTTGCGCGGTCTGGGGGTCGGGCAGGTTGACGGCGATGACGTCGTACTGCGCGCCGACTGTCTTGAGAAAGAGGCGGCCATCCATGGGATGCAGGCGCGCGCGGGGCTCGGCCCACTCGTTGGGGAAGTGCCGCTGGGCGAGGGAGAAGATGGCCGGGTCGAGCTCGACGTAGTCGGCGCGGCGCAGGGTGGGGTGCCGGAAGGCCTGGGAGAGGCCGCCATTGAGGCCGCCGCCAATCAGCAGCAGGGTTTCCGGGCGCGGGTGTTCGAGCAGGGCGTAGTGGACCGCTTCCTCGGCGGCTTCTGGGTCGGGCACGGTCATCGAGACCAGGCCGTTCTCGTAAACGCTGAGGCTGTCCCCGGTGCGGACGACGGCCAGGTTGCCGAAGACCGAGTTGCGCACGGCCACCAGGTCGAAGCCGCGCCATTGCCAGCCGAGCGACAGGGCGTCAAGTTGCGGGACCGCGAAGGGCAGCACGAGGAGGGCGGGAAGCGCGATCCATCGCAGCTTCGGCGCGAGGTACGCCGCGGCGACGAGGTTCAGCGCGGCGAGCAGGAAGGCCGCCTGGATCGAGGTCGTGTAGCGGACCAGGAGGAGACTGGCGAGGACGCCTCCGATGCCCGCGCCGATGGCTTCGAACAGATAGACGGCGGCGGTGGAGGCGGCGGTCGAGAGGCCGCGCGCGCCGGCCCACATGCGGGCGGCGGCGGCGAACAGCGCGCCGGAGACGAGGCAGAAGGGCGCGAGGGCAACCAGGGCGGTGAGCAGCATCGGGCCGGGTCCCAGTTCCTCGCCGGGCATGGCGCGCAGGACCAGGCGCGCCGCGCGCACCCCGGCCACCGAGAGCGGAAGCGCGGCGGCGGCGAGCAGTTCGAGCGCAGGCACGCCGATCTTGCGCCGTCCGGCCAGGGCGCTGCCGGCCGCGGTCCACAGCAGCCAGGCGGCCAGCGCGATCCCGATGGAGATCTCGTTGCCCTGGAAGAGGACCACGAACTCGCGCAGCAGAACGACCTGCGCGACCACCGCCGTGAAGCCGATCAGCAGGACTACGGGCGCCACATCCAACAGGATTAGGCTTAAACTGGACCTGAAGTCAAAGGCCTCGCCCATGCCCGCTGATGAAAGCCAGACACGCCGCCGGGAAATGATGATCCAGCTTCTGCGCGCCGGAGGGCTGGGCGCCGCAGCCACCGGGGTGGGGTTCTGGCTGCACGGGCGGAGCCGCAAGCCGGAGCAGGCGGCGGTGGAGGCCGCGCGGGTGCGGGCCGCGATTCCCGACGATCCGGCGTCCGCCCAGATGTCCATCGTCACGGGCGGCGATGCGGGCGCGGCGGCGCGGCGGGCGGTGGAAGAGATGGGCGGCATCCGGCGGTTCGTGGCGCGCGGCGACGTGGTGGTGGTGAAGCCCAATGCCGGCTGGGACCGCACGCCGGAGCAGGCGGGGAACACCAATCCGGAAGTGGTCGCGGCCGTGGCGCGGCTGTGCGCCGAGGCGGGCGCGGCCAAGGTGATCGTCACCGACGTGCCGGTGAACGAGGCGCGGCGCACCTTCGTGCGCAGCGGGATCGCAGAGGCGGCGCGGGGGGCGGGAGCCGAGGTCGTCCTGCCCGAGGAGCGGCTGTTCCGGGACGCGGAGCTGGGAGGCGAGACCCTCGGCGTATGGCCGGTGCTGGAGCCGTTCCTGGCCGCCGACAAGATCATCAACCTGCCCATCGCCAAGCACCACAGCCTGACCGGGGTGACCCTGGGGCTGAAGAACTGGTATGGCATCCTGGGCGGGCACCGCTCGCGGCTGCACCAGCGCATCCACGAGAGCCTGGCGGAGCTGGCCGCCTTCATGCGCCCCACGCTCACCATCCTGGACGGCTGGCGGGTGCTGATGCGCAACGGGCCGAGCGGGGGGAGCCTGGAGGACGTGGAGCTGAAGCAGACCATCGTGGCTTCGACCGATCCGGTGGCGCTGGACGCCTACGCCGCCAAGGCGTGGTGGGACCTGGAGGCGGCGCGGCTGCCAAGCCTGGCGCTGGCGGAGCGGCGCGGGCTGGGGACGGCGCGGTTCGAGACGCTGCGGACGCGGGCGGTCAGGCTATAGTGGGCGAATATACGGCGAATATCTTGTAAATCCCGTTGCAAACAAAGGCCACTTTTGGTTTTGTTTGGTCAGATCTTGTGTTGGCGGGCCTGGGGGCAGGTGAGACCCCGATTCGAGTGTAGCACGGGCTACGAAGAGATCCGGCGCAGGCGGTCGCGATGGGCGGCCAGGATGGGGGCGGCGGCCGGGTCCTGGGCGAGGTTCTTCATTTCGCCGGGGTCCTTGTCCATGTCGGTCAGGAGTTCGCGAGGGTCGCCTTCGTTCCAGACCGAGTACTTGTAGCGGGCGCTGCGCACACAGCGGCCGCCGGTGAATTCGATCAGGAGGTCCTGACGCCAGTCCGGGGGCCGCTTCCCCATGACGAGGAGGCGGTAGCTGCGGCCGGGAAGTCCGTGCGGCGGCTGGATGCCCGCGAAGTCGCATAGAGTCGGGAGCAGGTCCACGCTGGAAGATACCAGGTGGCGGCGATCGATGCGTCCGGCGGGGGCGTGTCCGGGCCAGGAGACGATGAGGGGCACGCGCGCGGCCTCTTCGTAGGGGAGGCTCTTGTGTTCGAAGCCGTGAGCCGAGTCCATGTCGCCGTGGTCGGAGGAGAAGACTACGATTGTGTTCCGGTCCAGGCCGGAGGCGCGCAGGGCCGCGAGGACGCGGCCGATTTCGGCGTCGACCCGCTCGGTCAGGCGGCAATAGGCCCAGCGGTGGAGGCGCCACTGCTCCTCGCCCCAGTGCTTGCGGGCCCAGTCCCGGAAGTCCCCCACGTTTGACAGCGCGGAGGGCTCGCCGGTGGTGGGGGCGTGATTGGGCGGGAGCGGCGGGCAGAGGCGGGAGAGGAAGTCCTGCGGCGCCTGTGCCTCGGCGACGCGCTGCCGTTCGATGGTGGAAGCGGGATAGCGGAGGGGGAGGTTGTTGGCCTTGGTGAAAGCGTCGATCGCCATGTAGCAGATGTCGTGCGGGTTGATGAAGGAGGCGACCAGGAGGAAGGGGCGGTCCTGCTTTTCGGAGAGGAACGCGGCGCAGCGGGCGGCGAGTTCGTCGCGCTCGTCGCGGGTGAGGTATTCGAAGCCGATGCTTTCCGGGTTCATCGGCCGGGGCCAGTGGGTCTTGCCGCCGAACACCGTCCGGTAGCCGGCGGCGCGGAAGAGGTGCCCCATGGCGGCGCTCAGGTCCTGCTGTTGCGGAGGCCGCGTGGGGGGCGCGTTCCTGTCGAAGCCGAAGTAACTGGGATAGCGGCCGGTCATCATCGACGTGCGCGCGGGGACGCACACCGGGTTGGATGAGTAGGCGAGTTCGAACCTGGTTCCCGCGGCGGCCAGGCTGTCCATGGCGGGAGTCTTCAACCAGCGATTGCCGGCGCAACTCATCATTCCG
>CAYOTD010000046.1:0-13772 GCA_964406685.1 uncultured Solibacteraceae bacterium
GTTTCCGCCTGGTAACGCTTCAGCCCGGCCGGCGTCAGGCGGTAGTATCGCGCGCGCCGGTTGGCGGCGGTCTGGCTCCATTCGCCCTCGATCAGCCCGTTCAACTCCAGCCGCTGGAGCGCCGGGTAGAGCGAACCCTCTTCGATCTGAAAGAAGTCGTCGCTCACCTGGCGCAGGAACCGTGTGATTCCGTACCCGTGAAGGTGGCCATGCTGGAGGGCGCGCAGGATCAGCATGTCAAGGGTTCCCGGCATCAGGTCGTTCTGCCGTGCCATAGACAGTCCTAGTATACTAGATGCGCCAGACTGGAACAATACAGATGTTCTGGTACATCGAACAATAGCCTATCTATGTATGAAACCGGCACTCGCGACCCGCACAACCGTGTACTGTGGCGATCAGGTCCGATCTTGGTTCACTCGTATCTTAGCGCTTCGGTTGGATTCAATCGCGCGGCGCGCGTGGCGGGAACCACGCCGCTTAGCACGCCGACCAGCAGCAGGATGGTGGTGGCGACCAGTGCGGTCATCGGCGACACGATCAGGCGCAGGTCGCCCTTGCCGGAGTCGTCTTCGAACAGCGGCCCCAGCACCGGCAGCGTGCCCACGGCGGCGGCCAGCACATAGGCCAGCGCGATGCCGATCAGGCCGCCGGCGAGAGTGAGAGCGAGGGCTTCGGCCAGGAATTGCGTCCGGATGTGGCGGCGGCGCGCGCCCAGGGCCTTGCGCAGCCCGATCTCGCGCACGCGCTCGTCCACCGAGACCAGCATGATGTTCATCACCCCCACTCCCCCGATGCCCAGGGTGAGCGAGCCGATGAAGGTCAGCAGCACCTGAAGCCCGATGGTCAGGCTGTCGATGACGGGGCGGAACTGCTCGCGGCCGAAGGCCTGGACGGCGCGCTTGTCGGTGGGAGAGAAGCGCTGGCGCTTGGCCATGGCCGCGCGCACCTGGTCGATGGCGGGGCGCTCGAAACGGGGCGCGATGGGCATGAAGACCAGGGTCGAGGCGTAGCGGGTGTCCCACAGGTCGCCGGCGGTGGAGTAGGGAATCCAGGTGCTTTCATCGTCCGGGCTGAAGTAGTTGCTGATTTGCAGCTTCAGATCCAGCACGCCGATCACGGTGAAGCGGACTCCGCTGATGGTCACCATCTCCCCTACGGCGGGGCGGCCGCCGAACAGCTTCCGGCGCAGCCGGTCTCCCAGGAACACCACGCGCCGCCGCTCCTGAAAATCGTCGGGGGTGATCCAGCGGCCTTCGCCGGGGATTTCGGCGCGGATGATGCCGTACTCCGGCCAGACCCCCCGCACCGGCGCGTTGATGGTGCGGTCGCCGTAGCCCATCGGCAGGCGGCGCACGGTCTCCAGGCTGACGTGACGGACCAGCGTCGCTTCCTGGCGGATGGCGTCCTGGTCAGCCAGCTCGAAGCGCACGCGCCGCCCGGCGCGCTCACCGCCGGCCTGTTCGCTGGTCTGGCCCGGCCAGCAGACCACCGCGCTGCGGCCGAAGGAATCGAAGGCGCGCACCAGCGCGTAGCGGAAACCGTTGCCGTAGGCGATCAGCAGCGTCACCGTGACAATACCCCAGACGATGCCGGCCATGGTCAGCAGGCTGCGCGTGGGGTTGCGCCGCAGGGCGATCCAGGCCTGAATCAGGATCTCGCGCAGCACGGCGTCAACCTCCCGCCTCGAAGCGCAGCGCTTCGATGGGATCGACCGCCGCCGCCCGGCTGGCCGGGTAGACGCCGGCGAAGATGGCCACCACTCCGAGCAACGTGGCCGACAGCAGGCCCGACTGCCAGGTAGCCAGCAGCCCGGCGAAGAACTCCGGCATCGGCAGCAGGTTCACGAGCGCGCAGAAGCCCTGCGCCACGCCCATGCCCAGCCCGCCGCTCAGGAAGACGACGAGGGTGGTCTCGGCGAAGAACTGGCCCACGATGGCGCCGCGCGTGGCGCCCACCGCCTTGCGCACGCCGATCTCGCGCGTGCGCTCGCGCACCGCCACCAGCATGACGTTCATCACGCCCAGGCCACCAAGCATTAGAGTCACGATGCCCACGGCGCCCAGGAACAGCTTCATCCCATCGGTCATCTTGCGGAAGGCGCGCGATTCCTCCACCGTGTCCCAGATAGGACAAGCCTCCTCGTCGCGCGGATCGAAGCCATGCATCCGGCCGAGGGCGCGGCGCACCTGGGACTTGCAGGTGTCATGCACTTCCAGCGAGCGAGAGGTGACGATGAACTGATCGATGGAGCCGGGCAGAGCGGGAGGCGGTTCGGGGAAGTCGCGCATCATGGCGCGGAAAGGGATGAAGGTCTTGTTGATGTCACGGCCGTCGTAGCTGGAGTCCTGCTCCTTGGCGCGCATCACGCCGACGACGGTGTAAGGACGATCGGCAATGTGAATGATCTCGCCCAGCGCCGCGCGGGAACCGAACAACTGCCGCTTCAGATCGCTCCCCAGAAACGCCACCCGGCGGCCCTCGGCCTGATCCTGGTCGCTATAGAAGCGGCCCTCGGCCACATCCAGGGTACGGATCTCGGCGAAGGCCGGCAGCGAGCCGTTCACCAGCGGGATGGCGCTGTTGAACCGGCTGCGTACCGGGAGACTCCGGCCCATCTCGGGCAGCACGTACTGGCAGCCCCAGGCTTCCGCGGCGATGTCGGCGTGGTCGCTGTCGCGCCAGCGCAGGGGCCGGCCGGCGCGGAGGCCTCCGGCCTGCATGCTGGTGCGGCCGGAGAAGACGATCATGATGTTCTTGCCCAGGCCCTCGGCGACCTTAGCCTGGCCCACGCGCAGCCCTTCGCCCGCGGCCACCATCAGCGTAATGGACACGATGCCCCAGGCGATGCCGAACATCGTCAGGAAGGTCCGCACCTTGTGGGCCCACAAAGTACGAAACGTGTCCCAGACCAGGTCGCGGAGACTCATCTCTATTGCAGAATGATCTTGTCGCCCTGCTTCAAGCCGGCGACCAGTTCCGTCTTGACGCCCGTCGAGATCCCCGTCTGGATGGACACGCGCCGCCAGCCCTTCTCTGCGGTGGGGTCGGGCACTTCGGCGAAGGTCTTGCGCTCGCGATCGTAGATGACGGCGTTCTCGGGGAGGGTCAGCACGTTGTGCTTCTCTTCCAGGATGATCTCGGCGTTGGCGCTCATGTTGGCCTTCAACTCCCCGCCCGGGTTGCGGATGGAAACGCGCACTTCGAACGTGGTGACGTTGTCCTTCTCCACTCCCAGAGGCGAGATCTTGGTGACCTGACCCTCGAACTTCTTGTCCTTGAACGACTCGACCACGATGCGCGCGCGCTGGCCCAGGTAGACCTTGCCGATATCGGCCTGGTCCACCTGGCCGAGCACGTAGACGTCGCCGACATCGCCCAGCGTCATGACGAGAGTGGCCTGCGAACCCAGCACCAGGATGGAGCTGACCGCGTCGCCCACCTCCACGTTGCGCGACAGCACGAGACCGTCCATGGGGCTGACGATGGTGGAGTTGCGGAGATCCTCTTCGGCACGGTCGAGGGCCGCCTTGGCCTGCGCCACCTGCGCCTTGGCGCGCGCCATCTCGGCGCGGGTCACGGCCACGTTGCGCAGCGCCATCATCTGCTTGTTGAGGGCCGACTGATAGGCCCGCTCGGCGTCCTCAAGCACGTTCTTGGCGATCAGGCCCTCGCCGTGGAGCTTGCGGGCGCGGTCCATGGCGGATTTCAGGAACGGCAGATCGGGGCCCTCGGCTTCGACCTTGTTGCGTTCGTGCGCCGCCTGGGTCGACTCCTCGGCCGCCTGGGCGGCCATGTGCGTGGCGGTAGCCTCGCGCACGCGCGCCTGCAACTCCTCCTTGTCGAGCTCGGCCAGCACCTGCCCCTGCTTGACCCACTCGCCGTAGTCCACCAGGAGCTTTTTCACGATGCCGCTGGCTTTGCTCTTGACTTCGACCTTGGAACGCGGCTGGATCTTGCCGGTGGCCACCACACTGCGCGCGATGTCGCCGCGCTCGACGGTGGCGAGCTTGGAGGGCTCAATGGCATTGTTGGGCTTCAGGGCGGCGCGCAGCCCGATGCCGGCTCCGGCCAACACCACCAGCGCCGCGGTCAACCAGATCCACCAGCGGCGCTTTTTCCCGTTCTTCCCATTCCCGTTCCCGGCCATGCGCTCGTTCCTTCCTTCGCTGGAACTAAGAAAGGAATACGCGGATGGGTCCGGGCATGTTCCGCAAAACCGGTGCTGTTTGAGCCGCCCGAGGGGCCAGGATACGATTGACGAATGAGACCCGGCGCCCTGTTTGCTGCAATGATCCTTGCCCTCGCGCTGCTTTGCGTCCCGATGCTCGCGCAACCACGCTGGGAAAGCGGCCAGCCGATCCCGGTGGGAACGCCGGATCGCCGCGGTTTGCTGAACATTGGCTTGACGAGCTTCCCGGTTGGCTACGGGCGGGTGACGGGAGCCAGGCAGCCGGACCTGTTTGCCGTCGCGGGCCGGCTCAGCGATCCGGCGGGGCTGTTCCTGTACCCGTGGAGAGGGATCGCGGGCGACGGCGTCCCGGTATTCGGCGAGCGTTGGGAGATCGGCATGCCGGTCAAGGGAGACGGCACGCCGGTGTGTACGGTGGTGGAAGGCTCCGGGGGGATTCGCGGCTTCTTCGTGCAGGACAACGAGATCGTCGAAGCGCGCTTCGACCCTGCCCGCCGCGCGTTCCTCGAAGCCGCGCGGATCGCACTCGCCGGGTTGCCCTTCCCGCCGCGCGCCATCGCCGCGGCGGAGCGGCCAGATGGAAGGTGGGAATTCGTGCTCAGCGTGCCCAGCGAGGGGGGCTTTGCACCGCCAGGGGCGGGGTGGCGCAGCAAGGACTACGTTCCCTACGACGGAACGGGCATCTGGCGTGGTTCCATGCCGAGATTCGCGCTGTGGGTCTTAGCGCCGGGGGAGGCGCCGCGCCGGCTATCGCGCACCGGAGAAGAGATCCTCTGGAATCCCGGCACGCTGACCCTAGGCGCATTCGGCGCGAACCGGGAGCAGGATGTCGTCAGTGGATCATGGTTCGGCGACCTCTACTACTTCCGCAACACCGCGGGACAAGGCGTGGCGCTCAGAGCGCGACGCCAGGCGGTGGGAGAAGACGGCATCCTGCTGCGGCATCCTCTGGCCGGCGCTTACCCGCTGGCGTATCCCAACGCGAGCGGGCCAGGGCACGATCTGATCGCCGGGGGCGAGGGCGGACTGTATTACTATCGCTTCACGGGCCGGTTTGACGTGCAGGACCGGCCGGTCTTCCGGAAACCCACGCCGGTTCTCCAGGAGAACGCGAACCTGATGGCAGGCACCCTTTCCGTGCCTACCATCGTGGATTGGGACGGAGACGGCGTGCTGGATATCGTTGCCGGGAATTCCGAGGGCCGGGTTTTGTTCTTCCGCAACCTCGGGAGCAACCAGAGGCCGGCCATGGCTGGCGGTGCCGCGCTTCTCGCCGGCGGGCGCGAGATCCACATGCAGCCGGGCTACAAGGGCGACATACAGGGGCCGGGCGAGGCGCGCTGGGGCTATATCAGCCCGAATGTCTTCGACTGGAACGGAGATGGCCTGCCGGACATTCTGGCCAGCGATTCCACCGCCCGGCATTACGTGTTCCTCAATCGCGGCGCCCGGACCGCGCCGCGCCTGGAGGCGGACCGCACGCTGTATCTCGACGGGCTCGACCTGCACGGCACCTGGCGTGTGCGGCCGGGCGTTGGCCGGATGGACGGGCGGATCGCCTACATCGCGCTCGACGACCAGGACCAGTTCCACCGCTACTGGCGCGTGGATGACTACAATCTCGCCGACGACGGAAAGCTGCGCATGGAGGACGGCTCGCCGATCACCGCGAACTTCCTGTCAGCCGGCGCGACCGGGCGGTCGAAGATCGAAATCGTGGACTGGGACGGCGACGGTGTGGCCGATCTGCTGGTGGGAACTCCGAAGCACCACTCGATCCCAAACCCCGAGCAGGGTCTGCCGCGGGCCTTGGGCTTGCCCGGAACCATGGTGCTGTTTCTGAAGAACATCGGCAGCGAACGGGAACCCCGCTTCCGGTTTCCGGTGGGGCTGCGCCACAAGGGCCGGAACATCTACCTGGGCCATCACGAGATCGGCGTGACGGCGGGAAGGCTCGGTCCCGGCGGTGGGCTGAACCTCATAGTCTCGCGCGAGGACGGACGTCTGTACTTCTTCGAGCGAGCCTCGGTCGAACCGCGGTGAACCGGTCTAGTTCCTAAGCCAGGCGAACGTGAACCGGGCAAAGGTGATCTTCTCGTATGGCCTCGCGGCGCCACGCTCGTAAAGCAACCCGATGGTCTTATCGGGCAGGATGGCGAGGGACGAGTAGGCCGAAGGGCCTTCGTGAATCAGCTTGGCGACCGGCCAGGTCTGGCCTTCGTCGTAACTCAGCTTGACCGTCATCTTGACGCGCTTCGGGTCGGCGGGGTTTGAAAAGAGCAGCCGGCCGTCGCTTTTCTTGCCCGCCGGGACCGCCAGGATGAGACTGGCCTGGCAGGTGGGCTCGACCAGGGCCGGATCCAGCCGTGTAGGGGACCATGTCAGCCCGCCGTCGCGGCTGGTGGCAACGCCCCGCAGATTGCGGCGCATCTGGCTGCGCATGTTCAGCATCAGCGAGCCGTCCTTCAGTTCGACCACTGTCGACTCGTCGGTCTTCTCATCGGAAATGCCGCCGATGGCCCAGGACTTCCCGTGATCGTCGCTGTAGATCACGTGCGAATGCATGAACTTGCTGCCCTTGACGGCGTGATCGCAAGGGATGACCAGCCGGCCCGAGCGAAGCTGGATTCCGTTGACCGGGCCGGTGGCGTACCAGGTCCACTCCGGCTTCTTGACCGAGGCGGTGATTTCTTCGAGCGGCGCCCAGGTTACTCCATCGTCCTTGCTGCGCGTGATCCAGACCGTGCGCGTGCCGCCCGCGCCGGTCTCCATGATCTCGCGCTCGATGGTGCGCCCCGGATTGCGGGTAAGCAGCAGGAGGATCTCACCCGTGCGCTGGTCGATAACCGGGGCAGGGTTGCCGATGGTGTCCTCGCCGAAATCGGCGACCACCTGGGTCCGGGTCCAGGACTTGCCGTTGTCGCGGCTGCGCCGTAGCAGCAGGTCGATATTGCCGGTGTCGCTGGAGGAGGCTTTGCGGCCTTCGCAGAACGCCAGCAGTGTCTTCTTCTTGGTCACGATGAGCGCGGGAATGCGGTAGGTGTGATATCCTTCCTCGCCCGCGCGGAAGATGTCGAGTTGACCCGGGGGGCCTTCGGCGGCCCCTGCCGGCAGGATGGCGCTTCCGGCCAGCAGCAGAAGTCCGAGACGTGTAGCGGCTGTGTTCGCCATGGTTGTGTCTCCCGTCGCTCAGCTTGCGGCCAGGAAACGCACGCAAACCGGCGCGCCCACCTCGAAAGTGTCGCCGGTGGGCTTGAGCTTCCCTGTCGCACGGTCGATCTGAAACAGCACCAGCGAGTCGGAGTTCTGGTGCGCCGCGATGAGGAACGATCCGGTTGGATCGATGCAGAAGTTCCGCGGGATCTTGCCGCCGGAAGGGGTGTGCCCGAGGGGAGTCAGCCGGCCGGTCTTGCGGTCGATGGAGAAGGCGGCCAGACTGTCGTGGCCGCGGTTGGAGCCATACAGGTACTGGCCCGAAGGATGCACGACGATCTCGGCGGTGGAGAGAGTGTCGTTGAGCGCGACATCGGCCGGCAGTGTCGAGAGAGTCTCGATCTCGCGCAGCGTCCCCGAGGCCCAGGTGAAGGAGGTGATGGTGCAGGCCATCTCATTGATCACAAAGGCGAACCTGCCGTTGGGATGGAAGGCGAAATGGCGCGGCCCGGAGCCCGGCTTGACGGTGGCGAAGGGAGGCTCGCCGGCGGCGAGGATTCCCTTTTCGGGGAAGACCTTGTAGACGAAGACCTTGTCCAGACCGAGATCGCACACGATCGCGAAACGGTTGTCGGGCGAGAAGTTCACCGAGTGCGCGTGCGGGCCGGACTGCCGGCGGGGATTCACGCTGGAGCCGGAGTGCTGGAAGAACGAAGCCGCCTCACCCAGCTTGCCGCCGGCGTCGATAGGCAGCGAGGCCACGCTTCCGGAGCCGTAGTTGACCACCACCAGCATGCGTCCGGTCTTGTCGACGTTGAGGTGGCACGGTCCTCCGCCGCGCGACGACTGCCGGTTTAACATGGTCAGCTTGCTCGTCGCTCTGTCGATGGAGAAGGCCGTCACGGCTCCCTCTTTGCTCCCGCCACCCATCTCGCTGACCGAGTAAAGGAACCTGCCGCTGGGATGGAGAGCGACGAAGGAGGGATTGGAGACCTCTCCGGCCACTTCCGGCGCCGTCATCTTTCCCGTGCCGGCGTTGAAGCGGGCGACGTAAATGCCCTTGCTCTTGTTGCGCGTGTAGGTGCCGATGTAGACCAGAAACTCGCCCTTGGCCGCGGCGGCCGCCGGCGAGGCGAAAGACAGGGACGCGGGGATCATTGCGAATTCACGCCTCGAGATCGTCATGGGTTCATCACAGCGCATCGCGCGGTCCGGTGCAAGCGCCGGCTCAGCGCTTCCGGTCGAGGTAGTCGAGCACGGCGGCGGCCATGGCCTTCACACCCACCACCAGGCACTTCTCGTCGACGTCGAACGCGGCGGTGTGCAGCGCCGCGCCGATGCCGCGCGCGCGGTTGCCCACGCCCAGCCAGAACATGACACCGGGGATGGCGCGCTGGTACAGGGAGAAGTCCTCGGCGGCCATCACGGGGGATACACGGATGACATTGGCCTCCCCCAGCATCGCGCGCCAGGCCGGCAGGGTCGCCTCCACCAGAGCCGCGTCGTTCTTGGTAACCGGGAGGGAGCGCGACGACCAGCGGATCTCGGCCGAGGCGCCGTGAGATGCCGTCACGCCCTCGACGATCTGCTTGACCAGCGCGATCACCCGCTCGCGAACCTGCTCATTGTGCGTGCGCAGCGTGCCCTGGAGAACCACCTCGTCGGCGATGATGTTGTTGCGGTTGCCGCCATGGATCGACCCGAAGGTCAGCACCATCGGTTCCACGGGATCGATGCGGCGGCTGCGGATGGTTTGCAAGGCGGTGACCACCTCGGCGGCGACCACCACCGGATCGATCCCCTGGTGGGGCATGGCGGCGTGGACACGCTTGCCGAGAATGCGGACGGTGAGCGCATCGGAGGAGGCCAACATCGCCCCAGGAACGTAGCCGATGCCGCCGGTTTCCATATCCGGGGAGACGTGAAGCGCGAAAATGGCGGAAACGCGCGGATTGTCGAGAGCGCCTTCGCGGATCATGCGGTCGGCGCCGGAGTCTTCCCCATTCGGCGCGCCCTCTTCGGCGGGCTGGAAGATGAACTTGACGCTTCCGGCCAGATCCGCCCTGATGCGGCTGAGCAGTTCGGCCGTGCCCAGGGCGACCGTCATGTGGACGTCATGGCCGCAGGCATGCTTGACGCCCTTGTTGCGGGAGCAGTAGGGGACCTTGAGAGTCTCTTCCACCGGCAGCGCGTCCATGTCGGCGCGGACGGCCACCACCGGGCCGGGCTTCGCGCCTTTGAGCAGTGCCACGATTCCGGTGTTGCTGACGCCCGTGCGGATATCGTCGAGGCCGAGTTCCTTCAGGCGCGCCGCGATCACGCCGCTGGTGCGTGTCTCGCGGTTGGACAACTCGGGATACATGTGAAAATCGCGGCGGGTGGCGACCAGTTTCGCCTCCATTTCCGCCGCGGCTTTCGCCACCCGGTCTTCGCGGGGACCGGCGGCGGCAAAAACGGAGGAGAGAAATACCGCCACGGCGGACACTATTATTTGTTTCATCGTTTTGCCCAGCTTAGCAGACCCGCCGGAGGGGCCTAAACTCTGCCGCCGGGACATCCGATGGAAAGTGCAGGGGCTGGCGATGAGTGCGAGGTGCGCCGCTCCGGGAGGCTCTGTCTTGAAGCTCCTCTTTGCTCCGATCTTGCTGGCGGTGATTCTCGCCGGTTCCGTAGAAACCCTTTCGGTGGCCGACCAGGCTGAGACGCCCTCGCCTCGGGTTCCGGTCCGTTTCGAGCCCAATCTCGGACAGGCCGAGCCGGGTGTGCGGTTTTTGGCGCGCGGGGCGAAGTACTCCGCGATGTTTCTGGCCGATGGATCGGTGTGCTATTTCTACGAGGCCGGCGACAAGTCCCAGGAATACACGCTGCGCGTCGAGTTCCCCGGGAGCGAGCACGACATCGATCTCACGGCCGACGGCCGGCTGTCTTCGGTGACAAATGTGTACGAGGGACGGGACCCGAGCGGCTGGGTCTCCGGGATTCCGAATTACGCCCGCCTGCGCGCCCGGTCGGTGTATCCCAACATCGAGTTGATCTGGCGATCGCGCGGCGGCGACCTGGAGCAGGTGTTTGTGGTCGAACCCGGCGGCGATCCGGGTCGGATCCGGGTCCGCTACCCCGAGGCCACCTCCGCCAGGCTGGATGAGACCGGCGCGATCCAGCTTGGTACGACGATGGGAAAGCTGCGGATCCATCCTCCCTACGCGTACCAGACGGTGCGCGGACGCCGGCGGAGGATCGAGGTCTCGTACCGCCTCGACGGAAAGACGGTCTCTTTCGTTGTCGGCGACTTCGATAGGAACAGGCGGCTAGTCATCGACCCCACGCTAGGCGTCTCGACTTACCTGGGCGGAGCCGGGTATGATCGCGCCTACGCCGTCGCCATGGACAGTTCCGGCAATATGTACGCGGCCGGCGAGACGGCTTCCTTCAAGCTCTCGTCCTCGGTCGCCACTGTGCGCACGAGCCGCGACCTGTTCGTGAGCAAAGTCGCCGCCGACGGGACGACGCTGGTCTACACGACGATCCTGGGAAGCACGGCCAACGATTCGGCCCGCGCCATCGCGCTCGATTCCAGTTCCAATGCATATGTGGCGGGAGTGAGCAGCGGCACCAACTTTCCCGTGGCCACGGGTGCATACCAGACGGCCTCGGGAGGGGGTGACGATGCGGTCATCGCCAAGCTCGGCAGCACGGGGACGCTGAGTTGGGCCACCTATGCCGGCGAGGGTTCGGCCGATGTCGCCACCGGCATCGCGGTAGACACGTCGGGATACGTCTATGTGACGGGCTATACAGCGTCGCCGTTGTTTCCCACTACCAGCGGCGCGCCGCAGACCTCGTTTGGGGGAGGCACCTACGACGCGTTCCTGCTGAAGTTGAACGCGACCGGGACTTCCCCGGTTTACTCGACGCTGCACGGAGGCTCGGGGACCGACATCTCCCGGGGTGTCGCCATCACCTCGGTCGGGGTGGCCTGCATCGCCGGCCTTAGCCAGTCGTCGAATCTCACGATGGTCAGCGCCTACCAAAGCGCATACAAAGGCAGCGGAGACGCCATGGTGGCGTGCCTGAACGCGGCCGGGACCGGTTGGGTCTACTCGACTTACCTGGGCGGCTCGGGGGTGGACGAGGCCAACGCCATCGCGCTGGACTCCTCCGGCAACGCCTATGTCGTCGGCACGACGTTCTCCACGAGCTTCCCGGTGACTTACGGCTCCTATCAGACCACGAGGCGGGGAAGCTACGAGGCGTTTCTGGCCAAGATCGGCGCGACAGGATCCACATTATCGTATGGCACGTACTTCGGCGGATCGGGCTCGGATTCCGCCACCACGGTGGCGCTGGATTCCTCGGGAGCGCCGTGGATCGGTGGCTATACGACCTCCGTCAACCTTCCGACCACGAGCGGGTGGCAGACAAATCTGAGGGGTGGTTACGATGGTTTCGCCGCGCAGTTCTCGCTGAGCGGCCAATCGTTGCTTGCCTCCAGTTACATCGGCGGCTCGGCGGAGGACCGGGTCCTGAGCATCGCCACGTCGTCGCTGAAGGTCGTGGTTGCGGGCGTGACGGCGTCGAAGAACTTTCCGGTGACCACCGGCGCCCAGCAGAGCAAGGCGCCTGCTCTGTCAAACGGCTTCATCGCCACCTGGACGGCGACGGCGGCCTCGCCCGAAGATCCTCCCGTTACCCCCGTGGCGGCTTCGAAGATCGGCCTGTTCCTGAATGGCACCTGGTACCTGGACACCGGCGACTTCGTTTGGTCCGGTCCACCCGCCGATCGCACAGGCGCCTACGGCACAACCGGAGATGTTCCCCTGGTCGGGGATTGGAACGGCGACGGCGCAGCGGAGGTCGCCATCTACCGGCGGACGATCTTCTGCATCGACTACAACGACAATATCCACTGGGACAATCCCCCAAGCGGCGACTACGTCCTGACACTCGGCGCTTCGGGAGACACCGCGATTGTGGGCGACTGGAACGGAGACGGCAAGACCGAACTCGGCGTCTTCCGCGCTGGCGCCTGGTATCTCGATTACAACGGCAATTTCACCTGGGACGGGACCAGCGGCGGCGACAAGCTCTACTCGTTCGGACAGTCGGGTGATGTTCCCATCGTAGGCGACTGGACGGGAGATGGGATCTCCAAGATCGGGATCTTCCGCAGCGGCACCTTCTGGTTCGACATGAATACGAACGGAACCTGGGATACCGCCACAGGCGGCGATCGCCTGATGACGCTCGGCTCGTCCGGGTACACGCCCGTCATCGGCGATTGGAACGGCGACGGGCGGGACAAGGGCGGCGTCTTCTACGACGGCAACTTGAGCCTGGACTACAACGGCAACGGCGTCTGGGGAGGTTCCTCGGGCGGCGACAAGTCCTGGACCCTGGGGGCCGCTGGCGAAACGCCGGTGGTCGGCGACTGGAGCGCCGATGGAAAGACCAAGATCGGAACCTTCACCGCAGGGACCTGGAAGCTCGACTACAACGGTAGCGGCACGTGGGACGGGTCGACCGGCGGCGACAAACTGGTCTCGTTCGGCTCCGCGGATACCACTCCCGTGGTCGGAAAATGGTAGGCCGACGTTCGCTATGATTTCATTTGGCCCTTGAATGCACACCGCCCGGAAGCGAGGAACCACAGCCGGACCCGCGCCAACAGGCTTTCGACCTGACGCGAGAGAATGCCGCTCTGAAAGAAGCCTTGCTGCGAGCCGAGGTGGCTCGCCTGGAGGCGCTTGACGCGCTCGGGGAGTACAACTCGCAAATCGAGACCCTGCTGGCCACCTGCCGGAGACAGCGCGCCTGGAAGGTGATGGTCTGGTTGCGCAAGGCCTACACGCTGCTGACGCGCAAGGGAAAACTGGCCCTGCTCCGTCACCTGGTTTCCACCCCGTTTACCGGGGGGCAGCCCCTGGATCCGCATGATCTGGAGTTTCCGGCTATGAATGCCTACCTGCCCTCCGAGATTCGCAAGCCGTTCACGCCGCAACCATTGAGCGCCGAGGTCGTCAGCGAGGTTCGCGTGCGCCGGCGGATGAGCGCAGTCGCCGGCCCCAGCCGGTACGATATCGTGCTACTGCCGGTCTTTCCCTTCGATTTTCGCTTTCAGCGTCCGCAACAACTGGCGGTTCACTTCGCCCGCGCGGGGCATCGCGTCTTCTGGCTCTGCCCGGCTTTCCACCTGGATCCCGATTCGCCGGTTCCCTACCGGCTGCTGGAGCGGGAGAAGAACCTGTGGGAAGTACGCCTCCGCGGACACCGTTACGACTTCCACCGGGACGTGGCTGGAGCGGAGGCGGCCGCCGCGATGCTCGGCTCGCTCGAACGGCTTTACGCCGAGTGCGCCATCGCCGCCTCCTGCGCCATTGTCCAGTGGCCGGCTTGGAGCCCGGTGGCGCGCGCGCTCCGCGAACGGTTC
>CAYOTD010000047.1:0-13740 GCA_964406685.1 uncultured Solibacteraceae bacterium
CCACCTCCCGGGAATGCTCCTCCCGCAGCCTGCGCAGGTCCCCTCGGCGCCGATCCGGCATTCCAGCACCCGGAATCCATGCCGGCGGATCAGAGTCGCGTCGCATCCGGGGCACAGAGTGTCTTCCCCGCCCGCCACGCGGCCCGGCAGGTTCCCCGCGTATACATAGCGCAGCCCCGCCCGCCGGCCGATGTCGTAGGCCCTGGAAAGATCGGCCGGAAGAGTTGGGCGCGGCTCCAGCATCTGGTAGTCGGGGTGGAAGGCGGTGACGTGCCATGGGATATCGGGGGAGACGGAGGAGACGAACTCCGTCAGGGCGGTCAGTTCCTCGACGCTGTCATTGAAGCCCGGCACCAGCAGCGTGACGATCTCGATCCAGATCCCCATGTCGTGGATCCGGCGGATACTGTCGAGCACTGGAGCGAGCCGGCCGCCCAGTTTCCGGTAGTGAGCATCGTTGAAGGACTTCAGATCCACCTTGTAGAAGTCCAGCCAGGGCCGGACAAACTCGAGAACCTCGGGAGTGGCGTTTCCGTTGGAGACGAAACCGGTTTTCAAGCCGGCGCCGCGCGCCCGGCGGAAAATTTCCACAGCCCACTCCACCGTGATCAGAGGTTCGTTATAGGTGCTGACGAGGGATTCGGCGCCGGCCCTCACGGCGGCGCATACGATCTCTTCCGGCGTGATACGCTGCAACGGCGCCAGCGCTTCCGGGTCCCGCAAGGTCTGCGATGTGATCCAGTTCTGGCAGTAAGGGCAGTGAAGATCGCAACCCAGCATCCCGAAACTGTAGGCGACGCTGCCCGGCAGAACGTGAAAGAAGGGCTTCTTCTCGATCGGGTCGGCGTGGGCGCCGGCGACGTACCCCCACGGCGCGTAAAGCCGGCCTTCCCGCACGAACCGCACCTTGCAGACGCCAACCTGTCCTTCCGCGATGGGGCATCGATGGCCGCAGGCCAAACAGCGCACGCGCCGGCCGTCGATGCGTTCCGACAGTTCGCTGGGATGAACCAGATCGCGCAGCAGTCCTTCCGGCAGCGGCATACGTTCCTTCCGATTCCATTATGCGGCCCGCCCCGGACTGCCGGGAAGGGATCACCGCCGGTCTGCCGCTACACGGAGCGGGCTATGGAGTGGGACTCAAACACCGGCTGGTCGCCGTCGTTCCGGCTCCGCAGCCACTCGTTCATTTCCCGCTGGCTGCGCAGCAAGTCCTTCAGCGTGGTCTTCTTGAGTAGGTTCTCGATCATGTGCTGGATCGTCACCCACAGGCACCGCACGGCGCAATCCCCGATATGAGTGCAGTCCTCGGCCACTCCGGAATGGCGCTGGCAGAACACGGGCCCGAACACACTCCCACCGAGCAGATCAAGCACTTCTCCGACGGTGATGCGCTCCGGCGGGCGGGCCAGCATATAACCGCCCGCCTGGCCGCGAACGCTGGCCACGAAGCCTCCGATCCGCAACAAGCGCATCAGCTTTGCCACGTTGGGAATGGAGAGACCCTCGGCCCGGCTGATCTCGGGAATGCTCAGACTAATCCCCGCCGGGGTGCGCGCCAAGTGCAGCAGGCAACGCAACCCATATTCTTCCTGAGCACTTAATTTCATGCACCTATTCTATACGCCGGGAGATGTTATTGCGAGAGATTTTAGAACCTCTAAGTCGCTTTTAACACGAATCGGCGGCGGGAGACGGCACACGGGCGGTGTATACAGGCGACATGCGCACGATGCTACCGCGCGGGAGCCCCCAGCGAGCATAGCGGATCGCCCACGACGATATTCTGCCAACTGAGAACGGGAATTGAGAGGTAAAAGCTCTCGGCCAGATTGCGTCCGGCGAGATAGGCCGGAAAGAGAAGGTCGGGCCGCGGCGTGAATCGCAGATAGGGCTCATAGACGTGACCCGAAACACCCGTGGCGCCCTCGTGGAGAAAGTCGGCGGCCAGGCTTTGCGGCGAGCCGGCGAAGTAGCTGTCCCGGTCGCGCCACGATCCGGTTGTCCAGGCGGCGGGAGGTTTGCGAAAGGTCCTGCCGTCGGTGGAAACGTAGGCGGTGGCGATGGCGCCGGGCAGCCAGCCGAAGCCGGTTGTCCGGCTCCGGCGGCGCGGGTCGTTGGATCCCCACGACGCATAGCCGATGACGTCCGGAACGCCGGATACGACGGCCGCCGAGGCGTCGAACACAACCCGGTCCCGCGGCAGCCGGATGGCGGCGTCGCGCAGCCAGTCGTTTCCCGGCTGATCGTCGGCCCCCTTCAGGTCTAGGACCACGCGGCCGCGGTTGACCGGCCTCTGCGCGCGGTCGATCATCGCCTTCACATCTTCGACGGAGTAACCGGCCAGACGCGTAACCAGGTAGATGGGAAAGCGCGGATGGGAGAACGGCTCGCCTATCCGGGCGAAGAACGGGTTGGCCACCGGCCCTTCGCGCGCGACCCGGCCTCCGTGAAGCTCCTGGTACAGCGTGGCCAACTCTGAATCCACGCTCGCCTGGTCGCCGCCCGGCCCGCTGCCGCCGCGGATCTTGAGCGGCACCCCCATCGTCGTCACGATGTAGAGAACGCGCTCGGCGAGCCCGGAAGCGCTCAGGCAGGAGCCCACGCCGGCGGCGATCTCGCGCTCATAGACCTCGCGGGAGGTCTCCTCGTCCGCTGTGGTGGCGATGCGGCAGACCTGGCGCGCGGCGATGCCTCTCCGCCAGGCGTAGTATTCCGCTACCCGCGCGGAGTCCGTCGAGTTCCGGTTCACGACCAGCAGGACGCCGCCCGCTCCCTGCGCCCGGACGGACGCGGCCACGCACAAGCCCGCGGCCAGCAGCCACAGCGCCTGGTTCCAGGGTATGAGCACAATACCCGATGCTATAATCGTTGCGGAGCGCCCGCAAGATGGGTGGCCCGCTCCGCGGCTGATGGACCTGGATCAACTCCACACGTTTCTGGAAATCGTCCGCCTGAAGAGTTTCTCCAAGGCCGCCCAGACCTGTTTTCGCACCCAGCCGGCGATCAGTGCGCAAGTACGCCAGCTCGAGCAGGAACTGAACGCCACTCTTTTCGAGAGGCTGGGGACGCGCATCGCCCTCACGCCCGCGGGCCGGATCCTGGCGGACTACGCGGAAAAAATCCTGGCTCTGCGCCGGCAGGCCCAGGACTGTATACACGAACTGGAGCAGACGCCTCGCGGGGCGCTGGTCATCGCGGCCAACGAAGCCACCTGCATCTGGGTCCTGCCGAAGGTGTTCTCCGAGTTCAAGCGCCAGTTCCCCAATGTTCAGCTCCTGGTGGACCGCGCCTACGGCGCGCGCGTGGTCGAGGCGGTGATGGACAACCAGGCCGACTTCGGCGTGACGCAGCTTCCCGTCGAGGAGAAAAAGCTCCAGGTGGTTCTGATCCACACCGACGAGATACTGCTGATTGTCCCCGTGGATCACGCGTTGGCCGGCCGGGAAGCAATCTACTGCCGGGACTTGACTCCCTATCCACTCCTGCTGCCGAAGGCGGGCAATACAAGAACGAAGCTGAATCTCTGGCTGGAACTGGTGGAAGACGATCTCCAGGTGTCCATGGAACTGGATTCCACCGAGATGATCAAGCGGTTTGTGCAAGCAGGGCTTGGGATTGGGTTCGTGGCGGCGTCGCATTGCCGGGAAGAGATCGAGGACGGCAGGCTGGCGGCGCTGCCGCTGGGACCGGAGCCATTGAGCCGCCGTGTCGGGCTGGTCTATCGGAAGGACAAGGCGTTGTCCAAGGCGGCGCTGGGCTTCATTCAGGTGATGCTGGAACACGCCGCCGCCAGAGGGGTTCTAGATAACGGGGCGAGGCCGCGGCAGGCCGCCCTGTAAACGCGATGAAAGGCTTTCGGACGGTCAAGACCTCGATGGTGGTGATCGCGCTGGAGGATCGCCAGGAGGTTTACGCGTCCATCGACGCCGTTCCGCCGGATTTGCGCAAGAGACTCCTGAAGTCCACCGCCGGAGACGATGCCGCCACGATCCTGATCGCCGACCGGGCGGGCCGGGACGCTGTCCTTGGTTCGCTGCGCGCCAAACTGGCCAGCCAGCGGCGCCGGGCGCGCGCAGAAGGGACTTGGGGCCAAGCCCTGGCCGCATGGCTCCGGACGTGGGGAGCGGTCCTGGTTTCCGGAGCGGTGGGGCTAATGGCCTGGCTTCTGGCCACCTATCACTAACCCCCCATTTCCGTCAGGCCACTCCCCGCACTTGAGGGCTGTTGCCACAGGCGAGCATCGGCGATCTACGCGTGAGGATCCCTCTCATGATCGCTGCCCTTGCCCGGAAACTCGCACTGGAAGAGCTCCCTAGCAGGTTTGAGGCCGAAGAGAAGATGACGGCCCATCTCCGGCAACGGAAGCCTCTCTGCGTGGTGGCTCTCGCCATTGACTACTATCCGGTTCTCCTCGAACACTTCGGCTACGAAGGGGGCGACGAGGCGTTGCTCGCCGTTGCCCGTCACCTGCCCGCCGGGCGGCTGTACCGCTGGTCCGGGTCGGCTTTTGTGGTGGTGCTGGAGACCATCGACGCGGCGAGGATCCTGCTGAACTGCATCCCGGAGCGATACACGGTCCAGGTGCTCAACGGGGACGACCGGCTGGATATCCCTTTCTCCGTGCGGAGCAGGGTTTTTCAACCCGACGATTCTGGAGCCGAGATGAACATCGCGCGGCGGATCGACCACTGGGTGGCCACTCCCTGGCGCGATGCCTCCAGGGAGTCGCGGGCTCACGAGATCGACAGCCCGCGCACGCCGGTGTAGACGCTGATCAACAACACCGCCAGTAAGACCCAGAAAAGCGCGGCGCCCAGACTCCCGGTCCAGCGGCTCCGCCGCAACGTCTTTTGCAGCATCCAAATCCGTTTCATCCAGCCATCGCCTCTACTGTACGTTAGACTCCGGTTTGTGCAGCACGGTTTCGGCGAATCGACTCGCGCTATGCTGGTCGTTTGCATGTCTCCGGAGATTGTTGTCCTCGGATCCGCCGGTCAGCTTGGCGTCGAACTCGTCCGTGAGTTCCGCCGGCGTGGCTACTCGACCCTGGGCCTCGACCGCCCGCAATTGGATATCACCGATGCGGAGCGGGTGGAGGCGGCGCTGGCGCCGCTCGACCCGAGAGTCGTCCTCAACGCCGCCGCCTACAACCAGGTCGACGTCGCCGAAGAGGAACCCCAGGCCGCTTTCCTGGTGAACGCGCTGGCTGTCCGCAACATCGCCCTGGCCTGCCGGCAGATGGGTTCCCTGCTGGTGCATTTCTCGACCGACCATGTATTCGACGGTTCGGCCCAAAGACCTTATACCGAAGACGACAATCCCCGCCCGCTGACTGCGTACGCGGTGTCCAAGCTGGCCGGCGAGCTTTACGCCCAGGCATACCTGGACCAGCCGCTCATCGTGCGGACCTCGGGCGTCTTCGGGCCCGGCGCGCTCAAAACGGCCCGAGGCAACTTCATCGAGCTGATGTTGCGTCTGGCGCCGGGCGGCCCGATCCGCGTGGTCGAGGACCATGTCGCCTCGCCCACCTACGCGCCGCTGCTGGCCGCTCGCACGGCCGACCTGGTGGAGCGAAAGCAGGGAGGCGTTTTCCACATCGGCGGGGGAACGGCCATCTCCTGGTACGACTGGGCGCGGATGATCTTCGAGACGGCCGGCATCGCGCCCGAACTGCGGCCCACCAACGAGCGCGAGTACCGTACCGCCGCACGCCGGCCGAAGTACTCCGCCCTCTCCAACGCCCGGATCGAAGCGCTCGGGCTGCCGCCGATGCCCCCGCTTCGCGAAGCCCTCCAAAGCTACTTCACGGCTCGCTCCCGGCTGCTCGCGGGAGAGCCCTGAAGTGTGATAAGTTGTTCATATATCTGGGTCCAGGAGCAAGCATGAATCGAAGAGGGTTTCTGTCTACCGGGGCCGCCGTGGGCGGCGCCGCGCTGTGGGAGGCGTTTCCGCATTCTCTTTTCGCGGGCGTCAGGAAGACGGCGCAGGACCGAGTTAAGCTGGGTCCCGCCAAGGTGGAGGTCAGCCGCCTGGCAGTGGGCAGCGGCACCAACGGCGTCGGCGGCAGTTCGAATCAGACGCGCAAACTGGGACTGCGCGGCCTGGCCGACCTGTTCCGCGCCGGCGCCGATCAGGGCGTCACTTTCTGGGATTCGGCGGACCAGTACGGCACGCACCCCTACATCCGGGAAGCCCTCAAGGGCGTGGCGCGGGAGAAGATCACCATCCTGACCAAGACCCACGCCTCGACCGAGAAGGAGATGTGGGCCGACCTCGACCGGTTCCGCAAGGAACTGGGGACCGACTACATCGACATCCTGCTGCTGCACTGCATGATGGACGCCGACTGGCCGGCGAGGAAGAAGGGCGCCATGGAGGCGCTCGGGCAGGCCCGCGAGAAAGGCATCATTCGCACGCACGGCGTCAGTTGCCACACGCTGGAAGCGCTGAAGACCGCCGCGCGCACGCCCTGGGTCCAGGTGGACCTGGCGCGCATCAACCCAGCGCAGGCGGCGATGGACTCCGACCCGGCGACGGTGCTGGGCGTGCTCAAAGAGATGAAGGCCGCCGGCAAGGGCATCATCGGGATGAAGATCCTGGGCGCGGGCCGGCTGCGCGCCCGCGCCGACGAATGCCTCCAGTACGCGCTCGCCCAGGACGTTGTGGACTGTTTCACCATCGGCGGCGAGAACCGCGCCGAGATGGAGGACCTGATCCGCAAGATCCCGGCGGCCAGCACGCGCGGGTAAAGGGCGGGAAAGAAATCCGACGCCTCGCCGGCTCCGTCTGCATCTGCTATGGCAGAGGAGCTTGAAGCCTTGACCACTCGTCGTAAACTGATCCGGTCCGCTGTGTTTGCAGGGGCTGCTTCCGTGGGCCTTGCTCAAACGCCCGCGCCCAAGGGACCATTTACCCTGCCGCCGCTTCCCTACCCGGCTGACGCCCTGGAGCCGCACATCGACGCGCGCACCATGGAGATTCACCATGACCGGCACCACGCGGCCTACGTGAACAACCTCAACAACGCCCTGGCGGGTCACTCCGAATGGGCCGGCAAGCCGATCGAAGAGCTGATGCGCTCGCTCAACCGTGTGCCGGAGTCGATCCGCACGGCGGTGCGCAACAACGGCGGCGGGCACATCAACCACGACCTGTTCTGGAAGATCCTGGCCAAAAACGGCGGCGGCGAGCCGAAAGGGGCGCTCGCCAAGGCCATCGACACGCGCTTCGGCAGCTTCTCCTCCTTCAAAGACCAGTTCACTAAAGCGGCCCTCACGGTGTTCGGAAGCGGCTGGGCGTGGCTGGGGCTGGACGAGCAGAAACGGCTGCACATTCACGCGACGCTCAACCAGGACAACCCCTGGATGGCGGGCCACGCCCCCCTGTTCGGTCTGGACGTGTGGGAACACGCCTACTATCTCAAGTACCAGAACCGCCGGCCCGATTACATCGCCGCCTGGTGGAACGTCGTGAACTGGGATTTCGTCGCCGAGCGCCACAAAAAACTGATAGCCTAAGTTTCGATGAGGCTTTGTCGAAACCGCCTGACACGGGCCGTGGCAGCGGGCCTGTGCCTCCTGGCGATTCTCGCCGGCTGCAACCGCACAAAGAAGCGAGTGATCGGAGTGATTGCGCAGGGCCGGGCGCACATGTTCTGGCAGTCGATTCACGCCGGAGCGGTTGCCGCGGCGCGGGAGACCGGTGTGGAGATCTACTGGAACGCTCCCACTTCGGAGACAGACTACGCCGGCCAGTTGCAGATCATGGACGCCATGATCAACCGGCGCGTCGATGCCATCGCCATCTCGCCCATCGACAAAAAAGCGATGGTCGGGCCGGTGGAGCGTGCCGCCCGCGAAGGCATCCCGGTGATCATCTTCGACACCGGCGTCGACACCGACTCTTACGTGGCCCGGGTAGCCACGGACAACTATGCCGCCGGGCGCCTGGCCGGCGAGCGGATGGGCGCCATCCTGGACGGCAAGGGCAAAGTCCTGATGGTAGCCTGCCAGCCGGGTAGCGCCTCGACCCTGGCGCGGGAGAAGGGCTTTGAAGACGTATTGAGTGAGAAGTTCCCCCGCATTCAGGTCGCCGACAAGCGGTTCGGGATGTCGGACTTCGCCAAGTCCCTGGCCGTGGCCGAGAACATGCTGACCGCGCAACCGGACGCCAACGGGATGTTCGCCTCCAACGAAACCAGCTCGGTGGGCGCCGCGCAGGCTCTGAAGGGCCGCAAGAGCAAGGTCAGGATGGTGGGTTTCGACTCCAGCCCGACGTTGATCGAAGACCTGCGGACGGGCGTCATCGACTCGCTGGTGGTCCAGCATCCCTTCAAGATCGGCTACGAATCGGTGCGCGCGGCCGTGGACAAACTCAGCGGAAAGCAGGTGGAGAAGGACCGGCAGTTGGCGGCCCGCCTGGTCAGCCGCGAGAACCTCAACGATCCCGACGTGCAGTCGCTGCTGAACCCGAATCTGAAAAAGTACCTGGAGTAGGCCGTCACCCCATCAGCCGCCGGTAGGCACGGCGCGCCACGACCAGCTCCTCGTTGGTCGCCAGCACCACCACCGCCACCCGCGAATCGCCGGATGAGATCACGCGATCGCCGGTTCCCGTTTCGTTGCGTTCGGCGTCGAGGGCGACGCCGAGGAAACCGAGTGTCGCGCAGCAAGCCTGGCGCAGCCGCGGCGAGTTCTCGCCGATGCCGCCGGTGAAGGCGATGGCGTCCAGGCCGCCCATGGCCGCGGCGTAGGCGCCGAGGGTCTTGCGCACCTGGTAGGTGAACACGTCCAGGGCGAGGGCGGCGTCGCGATTGCCCGCGGCGGCGGCCTTCTCCAGGTCGCGCACGTCCCCGCCGGGGATTCCCGACAGGCCCGCCAGCCCGCCTGTCCTGGCCAACTGCGACCGCACGTCGGCGACACTCCATCCGGTGCGGTCCAGCATGTAGAGGACGGCAAAGGCATCCAACTCGCCGTGCCGGGTGGCGTTTTCCAGACCCGACTGCGGCGAGAAACCCATGGTGGTGTCCACCGAACGGCCGTCGAGGATGGCGCACATCGAGGAGCTCCCGCCCAGATGACAGCTCACCAGGCGCAGGCCCACGGGCGAACCGCCCAGGAGCCGCGGCGCCCGCTCGGCGACGTACTGGTGGGAGGCCCCGTGGAAACCGTAGCGCCGCACGCCGTACTTCTCGCGCCACTCGGCCGGCACGCCGTAGCGCACCGCGTGCTCCGGCATGGTCGCATGAAACTCCGGCTCAAAGGCGGCCACCAGGGGTACGCCGGGCATGGCGTCGCGGAAGGCCCGGATGCCGGTCAGGTAGATGGCGTTGTGCGCGGGCGAGGCCGGCAGATACTCTTCCAGAGCGGCGATCAGATCGTCGTCGATGAGGAAGGTGCCGCGATAGGCGGGTCCCGCCAGCACGGCCTTGAACGCCACGGCGTCGATGGCCGCGCCGTCCACTTTGATCTCGCCGATGGCGGCGCGGAAATCGGAGACCCGCTCCAGCCGCCCGCGCGCCAGCACCCGCTCGGACGGCATCTCCATCAACTGATACTTGAGTGAAGTGGAACCAAGATTCGGAACCAGGATGTTCATTGGACGCGGTATTGCGTGCGAATCGCTCTCAGATTTCTCTGGGCCATGGCCTGGTAGGGGCTCTTGATGGCCACGCACTGCTCGTTGAACCGGATGGCATCGAGGATCTTCTGCTGGTCGGGCGACTTGGTGTCTCCGAGCTTGTAGTTGGCCACGCCCAGATAGAAATAGGCGCCGGCCAGCAACTGGTCGTTCCCCTTCATGAAGGGCAGGCCGGCGCGCAGGGACTTGTCGGCCTGGGCGTGCCTGTTCTGAATCCCCAGGCTGACACCGTCCCACCAGTAGGCGCGGGCCAAAAAGCCATTCTTCCGCGTCTCCCAGTCGGCGTCGCTCACTCCTTCGGGCTTGGCCTTGCCGGAGACCAGGGCGATCAGTTTGGCGGCCAGTTCCTGGGCACGATCGTAGTTCTTCCCGTTGAAGGCGGCGTCGGCGCTGACCATGATCATCTCCTCGGTGGCCAGATTCCGACCGATGAGCTTGTCGGCCAGCGCCTGCGCGCCGGGCAGATCGTTGGCCGCCAGCAGCGAACGGAAGGCATGGTCGCGCATCGCCGGCAGATGCTCGTACTTCTCGTCGCGCTGCTCGAGCGCGTCCAGCAATTCGACCTTCTTCCTGGCGTCGGGAGTGGCCAGAGCGGCGGCGTAGAGAGTGTACTCGGTATATACGTCGAACTGTTTGGCGAAATCGACCCGTTCCTTCCAGGCTTCGACCTCATCCTCTTCCTTCGGCTTCGGAGAGGCCGCCACCTTCCGCGCGATCTCCGAGGCGCGCGCCGACCAGGTCTTCACGGTGTCTGGGTTCTTGGTGGCTTCAGCGACCTTGAGGCAACCGTGGGCGGACCGGGCGTCTTCCGGGTCCAGCGTCAACAGCTTGTCGCAGGCCGACAGCGCCTTATCGAGCTGGTTGGCCTTCTGCCAGGCCGGGTACATCTGCTCGTAGACCCAGGCGGCGGCTTCGTGCTTGGGGTACTTGGCGGCGAAATCCTCCATCAACGCCAGTTTCTTGGCTTCGTCCGATTCCTGTCCGATCTGGGCCAGCAACTGGCCCTCGGGCGTCTCGGTGTTGATTGTCATCTTGTGGCGCTGCGCCCAACCCGATACCGCAAGGAGTGCCACGGCAAGCGCCCACCCAATCGCTCTCATTGTCGACCTCCTTACACGCGAATCCAAGAATTGCAGGCTCCGGGCCGCGCATGGCCGCAGCCTCCCGAACGGGTGCTATTATAGAACAGAAATTTGGAGGATGACACAGAGATTATGCTTCGATCGACCTTATCGCGCGCCGCGCTGTTCGTCCTGTTGACCGCAGCCGTGCTCCCGGCCGCCCACGAGGCAACCGGCACTTGGGATTGCACCGCGATCTCGCCCGACGGCGAGCCGGTGAAGTTCGCGCTGAGACTCCAGGAAGAGAACGGCCAGCTCTCCGGCGTTGTCGATGCAGGCCAGGGTGAAAACCGGCTCGGCCCGCTGAAGTACGAGAATTCGACGGTTACGTTCAAGGTCGACTACCGCGGGGACATGTACACCCTCGAGCTGAAGATCTTGGGCGACAAGCTGACCGGCACCTACAAGGGTGACCCGGCCACCGGAGAGGTCAAAGGCGCCCGTAGAAAGTGAGCGTGCCGACAGCGCCCGGATGCAGGAAGGAAACTTGTCCGCTGCGAGTCCGCGAAGACTACTATGATCCTGCCCACGACGTACCTTGCCGCGTTGCTGCTCACGATTCTCACGATGCTCTGCTGGGGGTCCTGGGCAAACACCACGAAGCTGACCGGGCGCTGGCGGTTCGAACTCTACTACTTCGACTATGCGCTCGGTGTGCTGCTACTGGCCTTCATCGCCGCCATGACGTTCGGCTCGATGGGCGACGACCTGACGGCCATGGACAACTTCCTGATCGCCAGCCGGCGCAAGATGCTGCTGGGATTCGTCGGGGGAGTGGTGTTCAACCTGGCGAACATGCTGCTGGTGGCGGCCATTTCCGTAGCCGGCCTGGCCGTCGCCTTCCCCGTAGGCATCGGCCTGGCGCTGGTGATCGGCGTGGTCTGGAACTACTATCTGAACCCGCAGGGCAATCCGGGTCTGCTGTTCGGCGGCGCGGCGCTGGTGGTGGGAGCCATCATCATGTGCGCCCGCGCGTACCGGGCGCATGGCGCTTCCCGGAAACCCGTGCCCGGCCAGGGGACGCCGCCCCGCCGGCCGGGTCAAGGTCTGATGTTGAGCCTATTTGCCGGTGTTCTGATGGGCTCTTTCTATCCGCTGGTGGAAATGGGCAAGACGGGAGATTTCGCGCTGGCGCCCTATTCCATCGCCCTGGTCTTCGCCCTGGGGGTGTTCCTGTCGACCTTCTTCTTCGATATCGTCTTCATGAACATGCCGGTGGAAGGGCCTGCGATCTCGCCGTTTCAGTACTTCCGCGGTACCTTCCGGCAGCATCTGCTGGGAGTTGCGGGAGGAGTGATCTGGTGCGTCGGCACGGTCGCGAATTTCGTCGCCTCCAGCGCTCCGCCCGAGGTCAATGTCGGTCCGGCCGTCAGCTATGCGCTGGGCCAGGGAGCAACCCTGATCAGCACATTGTGGGGACTCCTGGTCTGGAAGGAGTTCGAGGGCGCCGTTCCCAGAGTCAAGACGATGATCGCCATCATGCTGGCGTTGTTCGTTCTGGGCCTGACCGCCATCTCGTTGGCGCCGCTGGTGACCACGAACTGACCCATCGGCGCCGGCCGTGATATACTCAGATTGATCTTCGACGTGGGCCTGTGGCGCAGTTGGGAGCGCGCTTCAATGGCATTGAAGAGGTCGGGGGTTCGAATCCCCCCAGGTCCACCATCCGCACTGGGGGTTCTACGCCGGAAACGGGGGTAGACACGAATCCCAAACCCACCTAAGAACCACATTCACAGTGCTGTGGATAGCACCCGCGGCAGACCGCGGCGGAGCGGCAGAATCACGAGTTCCGATATCTGGGTCCATTGACGATAATGTCTTGCATGGCCACGGATGAGACGCCCGCGATGACGCGCCGCAGAGCAATGACTGCTCTCGCCGGAGTGGCCGTCCGCGGCGATGAGTTCTTCTTCCTGCCTCCCTTGGCGCCGGCCGAGGACGGTGCCCGTCCCTGGCTGTGGTACGCCCCGGTGATCACGGGCAGGCACCCAAACGCCGCCACCGGTTGGCTTTTCGACCGCTTGCGTTCCCGGGGCTTCGCCATCTGCGGCATCGATGCGGGAGAGTCCTATGGCAGTCCCACCGGCCGGGCGGTGTACACAAAGTTGTATGAGAGGATCACCGCCGACCGCTCGCTCGCCGCGCAACCTTGCCTGCTGGCACAAAGCCGGGGTGGCCTGATGCTGTACAACTGGGCCGTCGAGCACCCGAGATCGGTCGCCTGCATCGGCGGCATCTATCCGGTCTGCGACTTGCGCAGCTACCCCGGCCTGGCGCGCGCCGCGGGCGCCTACGGCATGGCCGAAGCGGAACTGGAACGGCGCCTTGTCGAACACAATCCCATCGACCGGCTGGCGCCGCTGGCGGAGCAGCGCGTGCCGTTGTTTCACCTCCACGGCAACGCCGACAAGACTGTGCCGATCGAGCCGAACAGCGGGGAGCTGATCCGCCGCTACAAAGCGCTCGGCGGTCCGGCCGAATTGGCGGTGATTGAAGGCAAAGGACACGCGGAAATCCCGGAGTTCTTTCAATCCGGGAGGCTGCTGGAGTTCCTCAGCCGATGCTCAACAGCGAAGGGTGGCTCACGAAGCGGGAACCGGTAATCCGCAGCGATTTCCTCAAGACCAGCGCGGCCTGGGCGGGCTCGGCGCGCCGGACGCGGCAGGCGCAGGGGACCGCCGCGGCCGTTGGTCCCATAGGAAGTGAATTGCTACTATGGCAGGCGTGCGACACCTGTTGCTTCTCCTGTCGGCCGCTGCCGCGGTCTGCGGTACGCTGGATTCGCCGTCGCGGGATCCCGCCTTGGACTCCGCTGCCCTCATCACCTCCCCAGGTGCCGAATATGCCGACCGAACGCGGAAGTTCCAGGGCATCCCCGGCATCGAGCGCACGCGGAAAGGACGGCTTTGGGCGGTGTGGTATGCCGGTGGAGAGGGCGAGGGTCCGGCGAACTACGTCCTGCTGGTTACCAGCG
>CAYOTD010000048.1:0-12700 GCA_964406685.1 uncultured Solibacteraceae bacterium
GGTCTTCAGCGACGACCGGCAGGCGAAGCTGGGCGTGCGCAACTCCGACATCGCCAAGCGGCTGATCGATTACGGTTTTCATCCCTACACGGTCAGCTTCCCGCTGATCGTGCACGGCGCCATGATGATCGAGCCGACCGAGACGGAGAGCAAGCGCGAGCTGGACCTGTTCGCCGACGCCCTGATCTCGATCGCGCAGGAGATCGAAACCGATCCGTCGCAGGTAACTTCAGCGCCGCAACTTACCCGCACCAGCCGGGTGGATGAAGTAACCGCCGCGCGCAAGCCGGTGGTGCGCTGGCGGCCGGGCGCCGTGCCGGCCGAATAACTCCCGTGAAGCGCGGCGTGTGGATCGTCCTCGGGCTGGTCCTGCTGCTGCGCCTGCCGTTTCTGAACCAGGCGGTCCAGGGCGACGACGTCAAGTACATCGCGCTCGCCCAACACGCCCAGATCGAGCCGCTGCATCCGAAGAACACGCCCTACGTGTTCGAGGGCAAGGTGGTGGACATGCGGGGACACCCGCACCCGCCGTTGAACGCCTGGGTGTTGGGGGGACTGCTGGCGGCCCTCGGCGATGTGCGCGAGATTCCGTTCCACGCCGTCTACATCGTCTTCAGCGCGATCGCGGCCCTGGCGATGTGGTCGCTGGCGCAACGGTTCTCGCCGCAGCCGCTTTGGGCGACGCTGCTGTTCGTGGCGACGCCGGTGTTTGTGGTGAACGGCAACTCGCTCGAGTCCGACCTGCCGTTTCTGGCGTTCTGGGTGGCGGCCGCGGCGTTGTTCGTGCACGCAGCGGATAAACGGTCCGCCGGGTGGCTGGCGGCAGCCTGCGTGGCGATGAGCCTGGCAGTAATGGCCGCGTTTCAGGCGGTGGTGCTGGCGCCGGTGCTCGCGGTTTATCTGTGGCTTCATCAACGGCGCTGGCGGGCGGGGTGGCTTGCGCTGGTTACCGCCCCGGCGCTTCTGATCGCGTGGCAGGCGTGGGAGCGGGCCTCGACCGGCGCGCTGCCGGCCGCCGTGCTGACGGGTTACTTCCAGACTTACGACCTGCAATCGCTGACTAACAAGCTGCGCAACGCGGGAGCGCTCACGGGACACGCCGCGTGGCTGGTGTTTCCCGGGCTTGTGCTGATGGCCTGGCGGCGATGGTGGCCGGTGGCGGCGGCCACGGCCGTGGCGGGGTTCCTCATCGACAGCAACCCGCTGTGGTGGGTATCGTTCGGCATCGGAGCGCTGCTGATCGTCTCGTGCGCGGCGGGGCGTCCCGACTTCTCACGGGCCTGGGCGCTGATCTTCTTTGCCGCGGCGCTGGTTCTGTTCTTCGCGGGGTCGGCGCGGTACCTGCTGCCGATGGCCGCGCCGGTGGCGTTGATCGTCACAGACCGGCTGCGCGACCGGCCGCGGTGGCTGGCGGCGGGCTTCGCGGTTCAGTTGGCCCTCGGGCTGGCGCTGGCGGTGGTCAACTATCACCACTGGGACGGTTACCGGCAGGTGGCGCGGGCGATGGCGGCGGAGGCCGGGCGCTCGCGGATGTGGACCAACGGTGAGTGGGGGCTGCGCTTCTACATGGAGTCCGAGGGAGGGCTGCCGTTGCAGGACGGGCAACCGGTGCAGCCGGGCGAGATCGTGGTAGCGAGCGAGCTGGCGTTTCCGATTTCCTTCACCACCGGCGGCGGCCGGCTGACGCGCATGGCCGAGTGGGAGATCCGGTCGCCGGTGCCGCTGCGGCTGATCGCGCTGGGGGCGCGCTCGGCGTGGTCCACGGCGTCGCTGGGGCTGCGCCCGTTCGACATCTCGACCGGCGTCATCGACCGCGTTCGCGCCGATGTCGTCGTCGCGCAGCAACCCACGCTGGAATACCTGCCGATGAACGCGCCCGAGGCCGATTCGCAGATCGCCAGCGGCATCTACAAGCTCGAAGAGAACCGCTACCGCTGGACGGCGGGGCGCGCGGTGGTGCTGCTGAAATCGCCGGCCCGGGCTACGCCGCTTTCGGTGACGTTCTTCCTTCCTCCGGCCGCGCCCGGGCGGCGCGTCGGGCTGTGGCTGGATGGGGCGCCGGTGATCGAGCAGACCTACTCCGCGCCGGGCCTCTACACGCTGGTTTCCCCGCCGGTGGCACCCAAAGGATCCACGGCGAGCGCGGCCTTCACGGTGGACAAGACCTTCGCGCCGCCGGGCGACCAGCGCGTGCTGGGCGTGATCCTGAGCGGCATCGGGTTCAAGAAGTAGGGCTCGGGGATTCGCACCACCTGAACGCGAGGGCCGCGCGGCGCCCAGACGGCGGGGTCGGTGGGACCGAACAGCGCGATAACGGGAGTGCCGACGGCGGCGGCCAGGTGCGTGATGCCGGAGTCGTTGCCGACGTAGAGCCGTGCGGAGGCCAACCAGCAGGCCAGATCGTAGAGATCCTCGAAGCGCACCGCGCCGTCCAGCGGTTCTTCCGGACCGGCACACCAGCGGCACGGGCCGAGGACCGCCGCGAGGCGGCGGAAGTTCTCCAACGGCCAGTTCTTGCGCGGGCTGCCCGAGAAGGGATGGATCACGGTGAAGCCGCCGTCGTCGCGCGGGCAGTGGATGCGCGGGGTGGCATCGGGAGGCGGTAAGGCGTCGAAGAAGGTGAACGGTAGCCCCGCGACGGCGCCGCGAAACTCAGCCCGGTTGGTCCCGTACCAAGAGACGATGGAGTCGAAGGCGCCCAGACGGTCGACGAGCGTGGGCGGAGGGGTACGCTCGGGAAGTCCGAGAAGATCGAGACCGGTGGAGGCGATGGAGCGCACCGCATCGAAGCCGCGAACCAGCGGCACGTTCTGGCCGGCGACCCAGACCTCGGTCGCCTCCGCGCGCAGGCACTCGATGGCCGGAAGCGAGAGGACGCAGTCGCCAATCGCGCCGGGGCGGATGATGAGGCGCCGCAACTACGCTTCCTTCAACTCTCCGGCAAACCGCCGAACCTCGCGGGCGACCTCGGCGACAGGTCGACGGCGCGAATGCGGACTGATCATCGGAGTCCTCCTCCAACTCGCCATGTTACGCTCTTGTGTGTCCCTCGACAATGAAGTCGTCGCGTGCCGGCGGTGTCCGCGATTGATCGAGCACTGCCGGCGAGTGGCCGAGATCAAGCGGCGGGCGTGGCGGGATTGGGATTACTGGGGCAAGCCGGTTCCGCCGCTGGGAGAGACGAGCGCGCAACTGCTCATCATCGGACTGGCGCCGGGGGCGCACGGAGCCAACCGCACGGGGCGCATGTTCACCGGCGACCGGTCGGGGGATTTTCTGTTTCGCGCGCTGCACGAGACGGGCTTCGCGACGCAGGCCGAAAGCAGATCGCGGGATGACGGGCTGGAGCTTCGGGACGCCTACATCACGGCCGCTGTGCGCTGCGCGCCGCCGGATAACAAGCCGTCGCGGGAGGAGATCCGGAACTGCCGGGGGTTCCTGGAGCGGGAGATCGAGATGCTTGCGCGCGTGCGCGTGGTGGTGACCCTCGGCCGGGTGGCCTTCAACGTGTACCTGTCGATCATGCGGGGGCGGAGGCGGTTCGTCTTCGGCCACAACCGCGTTCATTGCATGGGCGAAGGGTTGCCGCTACTCATCAGCTCGTATCACCCCAGCCAGCAGAACACTTCCACCGGGCGGTTGACCTACCCGATGTTGAGGGCGGTGTTTGCTCGCGCGCGGAAGGAAACCAATAGGGGCTAGAGGCTGCGGACGGGGAGGGTTACTATATCGTCCACTCGCATTGTCTCTTTGACTACGAAGGGCTCGCCGTAGCGGACGCCGATCAGGTTGCCGTAGAAGCGCGCCACACCCGCCAGACGGTCGCGGATCTCGGTTTCGTTGGGGAACAGCGCCGCGCCGCCTTCCGCGTCGCCGTATTGCGACTGGTAGGCGAGGAGCGCCTGGAGGCGGCGCTCGAACTGCGCGGAGATGTCGACAACGAAAGACGGCGTGACGTTGGCGTAGAGGGAGGCGTAGAGGATCTTGAAGGGCCGGTGCGGCTCGCTGGATTCGTCGATCTTACGGAGCCCGGCCAGGAAGCAGGCTTCGTAGCCCATCTCGGAGGCGCGATAGTGGTCCGGGTGGCGCCCTTCCCAATAGGGCAGGATCACCACGCGCGGGCGCAGGCGGCGGATCTCGACCGCGAGGGAGAGGCGCGCGGCGAGGGTGTTCTCCAGACGCGCGTCGGGCATGCGCAGGTTGCCGCGCCAGCCGGCGAGCATGAGGCGGGCCGCTTCCTCGGATTCGCGGATGCGGGTTTCGGGGGTGCCGCGGGTGCCCATGTCGCCGGCGGTCAGATCGAGCACGCCGGTGCGGTATCCCGCTTCGGCGGCCTTGATGAGCGTGCCGCCGCAGGTCTGCTCGACGTCGTCGGGGTGGGCGGCGATGGCGAGGATGTCGAGGGGTTTCATGCGGGTTTCACCAGTGCAGGTCGCGGCGGCGCCGGTAGGGTTCGCGCGTGCGCATCGACAGGATCAGGACGATGCCCGCGATGAAGCCGCCGACATGCGCCAGGAACGCCACTCCGCCCTGCGACACGTGCGAGTAGGCGATGGAGCCGACGCCGCTGAAGAACTGGATGGCGAACCAGTACAGCAGCATGAAAAACGCGGGGACTTCCACTGTGGTGAAAAAAACGATCACCGGGATGAGGGTTAGAATCCGCGAGTGCGGGAACTTGATCATGTAGGCGCCCATCACGCCGGCAATCGCCCCGCTGGCCCCCACCATCGGCACGCGCGAGCCGGGAGTGAAGACGACCTGCGCCAGGGCCGCCACCACGCCCGCCAGCAGATAGAAGACCAGGTACTTGCCGTGGCCGAGGATGTCCTCCACGTTGTCGCCGAAGATCCACAGGAACCACATGTTGCCGATCAGATGCATCCAGCCGCCGTGGAGAAACATGGACGTCAGCAGCGAAGAATAATGCAGCCGGTCCGGCACGACGCCGTATTCCATGATGAAGTGGTTCAGCGAGAAGCGGTCGAGCGAGACCTGGTACAGAAACAGCAAGACGTTGACCACGATGATGGCGACGGTGACGACCGGAGTCGAGCGGCTCGGTTGCGTATCGCGCAGGGGAATCATCGGATCAGCCAGCCGCGGAGCGGGTCTCGAAATCCTTATTCGAGCGGCGCTCGGCGCGCCGCATCAGCTCGTAGGCCTTCGCGGCGTCACAGATTCCTCCCCGCGCACCCAAGGCGGTACAGTTCAGCGCCGCCATCGCGTTGGAGAAATCCAGCGCATCCCGGAGCGGCATACCCTGCAAAACAGAATAGCAGAAGGCCCCGTGGAAAACGTCGCCGGCGCCGGTGGTGTCGATGCAGTTCACCACGAAAGCGGGCGAGTAGACGAAGCGGCCCCCGGAGCGGGCCAGGGAGCCGTGGGCGCCCAGGGTCATGGCGGCCACGCGCATGCCGTACTCGTTCTGGAGCAGTTCGAGGGCTTTGAACGGGTCGCGCTCGCTGGTCCACTGCGAGGGGAATTCGGAGCTGCCGATCAGGTAGTCGGCCAGCGGGAGGACGCGCTCGAAACCGTGGTAGATGGTGTCGACGTCGACGGTGACGGGGATGGAGTGCTGGCGGGCGATGCGCGCCGCGCTCTCCACGGCCGGGGTGTCGTGGGCGTCGATGTGCAGCAGGCGGGCGCAGGTGATCTTTTCGGGCGTGATCGAGTCCGGTTCCAATCGCAGGGAGTCGTCGCGCCGCCACAGCACGGTGCGCTCGCCGGTGGAGCGGTCGATGAGGATGTAGGCCGTCTGGTTGGGGCAGCCGGGCCGGATCTCGACATCGTCCAGGTTGATGCCGGTGTCCCTCAGGCTGGCGATCTGCACCCGGCCCCGCTCGTCGTCGCCCACCGTGCCGATGTACTTGACGCGCAGGCCCAGGTGAGCGCAGGTGACCATGGCGCTGGCGACCTGGCCGCCGGGGCTCAGGATCTCTCCGTCAAAAGCGATCTTGCCGGCGTAGGCCGGAAACTTGGGCAGCAGGATCAGGGTATCGGTGGCGTTGAGGCCAACGCCCACCACGTCGAAACGGGTCATCGTTTCATTTAAGCACGCGCCGGGCGCGCGGCCCGGATCAGGCTTGCTGCTCCCCGGCCTGCTCGGCCTCCTCGGCGGCGGAGGGACCGGCGGCCTGGGCCTCGGCGATGAGGATCAGCGCCCGCTCAAGATCGGCTTTGGGCACGCGAACCTCGAACGGCAGGCTGGGAATGACGCTAGCCCCCACGGTCACGGCGGCAATCCCGTTGGCTTCCAGAATCGACTGAATCCCCATCGATTCCATCTCGGCCGTGATTCCGTCGGCCTCAAAGACGGTCACCAGGTCCAGATCGCTCGACGGATTCGTCACCGGCTGGCTTTCCTCTTCCATGATCCGAGGATAGCGCCTGCGCCGTCCGCCGTGCTAACATAGAAATTGCCTACCTCTTTCTGCCCCGAGTGTTACCAGGAATGACCGAGACCCATCCAAAAGGTTCGAAGGCCCGCGTGCTGCTGTCGTCCGTGTTCGGGCCGTATGCGCGAGACGACGAATTCGGCAGCCGGGCCATCAACCCGATGGAGCTCTACCACAACCAGGTGACGCGGGCCCAGGGTTCGTATTCGCTGCGCCGCTTCCACCGTTCCTGGGGCATCATGATGATCCAGGAGAATATCTCCGCGCCGTGCACGGTGCTGGATTTTCCCACGCGGGAGGCGTTCGCGCGCGAGATCACCCGGAACCGCTACGACGTGGTCGGCATCTCCTCGATCATCGTCAACGTGGGCAAGGCGCGCGAGATGTGCCGCATGACGCGCGAATTGTCGCCGCATTCCACCATCGTGGTGGGCGGGCACGTCTCCGCCATCCCGGGAGTGGAGCGGATCCTGGACGCCGATCATATCGTCAAGGGCGACGGTATCGCCTGGATGCGTCGCTATCTGGGCGAGGACGCGGACGCTCCCATCCGCCATCCGGCGCTATCCTCCGGCTTCTCTCTGCGGGTGATGGGAGTCAACGTTCCCAACCGGCTGGACTCGTCGGCCACCGTGATCGCCTCGGTGGGGTGCCCGATGGGCTGCAACTTCTGCACCACCTCGGCGTTCTTTGGCGGCAAGGGCAAGGTTCTCAATTTCTACGAGACCGGCGAGGAGCTTTTTCGCGTGATGGAGGAGGCGGAGGCCTCGCGGCGGGTGAAGTCGTTCTTCATCATGGACGAGAACTTCCTGCTGCAAAGGCGCCGCGCCCTGGACCTGCTCGAGAGGATGAAGCGGGCGGGCAAGAGCTGGGCGCTGAACATCTTCTCGTCCGCCAACGCGATCCGGAAATACAGCTACTCGGAGCTGGTGGAGTTGGGCATCGCCTCCATCTGGGTCGGGCTGGAGTCGCCGCGCTCCCGTTACTCCAAGCTGGAGGGAACCGACACGATGCGGCTGGCGCGCGAGTTGCGCCAGCACGGCATCCTGCTGCTAGGTTCGACCATTCTCGGCCTGGAGCACCACACTCCGGAGAACATCACCGACGAGATCGAGCACGCCATCGCGCACGAAACCGACCTGCATCAGTTCATGCTCTACACGCCCGTGCCGGGCACGCCGCTCTACCAGGAGATGGCCGAACAGGGACGGCTGCTCGACGTCGACCTGGCGGACATTCACGGCCAGTCCGGCTTCAACTTCGAGCACGCGGCGATCTCGCGGGAGCAGTCCAAGAAGTTCCTCGACTGGGCCTTTTGGCGCGATTTCGAGCGCAACGGGCCGAGCCTGTTCCGCATCTGCCGCACGACGTTTGAAGGCTGGAAGCGCTACAAGAACCACTCCGACCGGAGAGTGCGGGAGCGGTTCCAGCGCGAGGCGCGCACCCTGCGCCACGCCTACGCGGCCATGCTGTGGGCGATGGAGCACCGGATGCGGGAGACCAATGAGTCCGTGGCGTCGCAGATCCGCCTGCTGCGCGAGGACATGGAGCGCGAGTTCGGACTGATCGCCGCGGCGGCGGCGCGTATCCTGGGTCCGATCCTCTCCTGGACCAGCGCCCGCGAGGAAAAGCGGCTGGCCGCCGGGGTGACCTACGAGCCCAGCCCCATCATCGAGCGGCGCAACTGGCAGGAGTCGTAACCGCTCCGCGCGAAGGGAGCCCCCGGCGCGGGGAAGCGATATCATTCCTTCGTGACCAGACGAGAGGTGTTAGCACTGGCGGGCGCGGGCGCGCTTGCCGGACCCCTGCCGGCCGCGCAGGACGGCCCTTCCGTACGATACCGGGACTATTCGCGGTGCCTCCCCGACTACATCCGCATGCAGGCGGAGCGTGCCTACCGCCTCCGCAGTGCCGAAATCGCCAAGCTGACGACACCGGAAGCGATCCGCGAGCGGCAACGCTGGGTGAGGGAGACGTTCTGGAAACTGGCAGGCGGCATGCCGGAGCGCACGCCGCTGAACGCCCGCACGGTGGGATCGTTCGAACGCGAGGGATACCGGGTGGAGAAGGTCGTTTACGAAAGCCGGCCCAATTTCCACATTCCCGCAAATCTCTACATCCCGGCCCAGGGCCGGCCGCCCTTCCCCGGGGTGCTGGTCCAGATGGGCCACACGCTCGATGGTAAGGCAGGGTACCAGCGCATCTGCCAGTGGCTGGCGCGCTTCGGCTACCTGGTGCTGGGATTCGATCCGATGGGCCAGGGCGAGCGCACTTACTACCCCGGCTCCAAGCCCTACCAGAGCCGCCTGGGCGCCGACGAGGAACATACCCGGCCGGGCCGGCAGATGTTACTCAAGGGCGACAGCAGCATGCGCATGCGGACCTGGGATTCGGTGAGGAGCCTCGACTACCTGGCTTCCCACCCGCTGGTGGATCCCAAGCGGCTGGCCTCCACCGGACAATCGGGCGGCGGGACCACCACCATGCTGCTGGCGGCCGTGGACGACCGTCTTACCGCGGCTGCCGTCTGCTGCGGCAACACCGAAAACATCGCCTGCGCGGACTTCAACCCGCCCGGCTCCACCGACGACGGCGAGCAGAACCCGGTGGGCGGCGGCCCCGTCGGCTTCGACCGTTGGGACCTGCTCTATCCTCTCGCCCCCAAGCCGCTGCTGGTGCTGGCCAGTGACAAAGACTTCTTCGGCACTTACTCACCCAATTACATCAGCAACGGCACCGAAGAGTTCGCAAGGTTGAAGCAGGTCTATGAAAGGCTGGGCCATGCCGGCCGCATCGCGTGGTTCGGAACGCCGTTGCCCCACGGGCTTGCCTATGACCTGCGCCTCCAGATCTACAACTGGTTCGCCCGCTGGCTGAAAGGGGAGAGCGGAAGGATCGACGAGGAGCCCGACACGGCGATGGAGCGGGAGGAGACGATCTTCGTCGCGCCCAGCGGGAGCGTCGTGCAGTCCTTCCACAGCGAGACGCCCTTCTCGTTGAACCGGAAACGGGCGGTGAAGAGGACTCCGGCGCCGCTCGATCGCCTGCTCGCCCTGGACCGGCCGCCGCAGCAGCCCGCCGTTACGCTCTCACAAGCCCGCTTCCGCAACAACCGGATCGAGGCACTGGAATTCGCCGCCGCGCCCGGGGTGTGGATCCCGGCCTGGTTGTACCTGCCCCGGCAGGGCGGCGCGTTGAAATCCATCGCGGTGCTGCTGGAGCCGGCGGGCCGAACCGCCTGGCGCGAGGACGATGTCTACGACCGGCTGGCTTCGCAAGGCTGCGCGGTGTGCGCTCCGGACCTGCGCGGCATCGGGGACCTGGCCCCGGAGTACGGCCGGCACGCCGCGCGCCATGCCCGTTCGCACGCGGGAGACGAGATGTGGGCGTGGAGCTCGCTGGTTTTCGGAAAGCCCCTGGCCGGCCAGCGCACCACCGACATGCTGGCCGTCGTCCAGGGTTTGCGCGGGCGGCCGGAGTTGAAGGGCAAGCGGCTGATCGTGGCGGCGCGCGGCAGCACCACCGTGCCCGCCCTGTTCGCCGCGGCGCTGGAGCCGGCCATCGACGGGCTGTACCTGGCCGGCGGGCTGATTTCGTTTGAGAGCATCGTGGAAACCGAGAACTACGATCACCCGTTCGGCAACTTCGTTCCCAACCTTCTGTTGCACACGGACCTGCCGGAGATCGCGCGGTCGATGGCGCCGCGCCGCGTGGTGCTGGCGGGCGCGGTGGACGGCGCCGCGCGAACCATGGCGGTGGAAGAGGTCCGCAGACAGTACGCCGGAGCCGCCAACGTCGAGGTCCTCGCGGACGCGGCGTGGAGTCCGGAGAGTATCCTGAACAGCTGATCCCATGACCTGCCTTCGACTCATTCTGCTCCTCACGCTGGCGTTGCCGGCCGCACACGGCCAGCGACCCCACATCGTCAAACTCGGCACCATCGACGTCGACCTGGTGGAGGCGACTCCGATCGTCTTTCAGGGCCGGCTGTACCGCTTCGAATACGTCCGGCACAACTACTGGGCCAACAAGACCGGAGACGACTACTTCCGGTTTGCCGAGCATTCGAACGGCCGGTACACGCCGGCATTCGCGCAGGGCCGCGTTCTCGGCAGCGCGTTCGTCGATGGGAAGACCGTCTATGTCACCGGAACCGGCGGGAAGGGCAAGAAGTGGGGCGCGGAACAGGTGTGGATGTTCGCTTCGCGCGACCTGAAGAACTGGCAGGAGTGGATTGCGCTCGACCTGCCCGGCTTTAGCATCTTCAACACCTCGATGTGCAAGGCCGGGGACCGCTATGTGCTGATGTTCGAGATCGACAAGCCGAAAGAGCAGGCGGGCGCACCCTTCACCGCCCGCTTCGCCACCTCGCGCGACCTCAGGCGGTGGGAACTGACTCCGCCGGAATGCAACTACGCCAAGGACCGCTACACGGCTCCGCACTGCCTGCGGTATCTCGACGGCTGCTTCTACGACTTCTACCTGGAGGCCCGCGACGGCTACGAGATGCGCGTGGTGCGCTCGAAGGACCTGATCCACTGGGAGCCCAGCCCGCTGAATCCGGTGCTGCGCGCTTCCGAAGAGGACCGCAAGATCGCGAATGCGAAGCTGAGCGAAGAGCAGAGGCGGCGCATCGCCACGGCCGTCAATCGCAACAATTCCGACATCGATTTCTGCGAATACAAGGGACGGTTGAGGATCACCTACTCGTGGGGGAATCAGAAGGGCGTTGAGCACCTGGCGGAAGCGGTGTACGAAGGGAGCGAAGCCGAATTTCTGCGAGCCTGGTTCCCCGCGCCGCGCCGGTGAGCGTGCGGGCGGGCAGCCGGATTGAAGCCTGGTGGAGGCGGCGGGAGTCGAACCCGCGTCCGAGAAAGCCCGTCATGGAAAGACTACGTGCGTAGCCGGTTCGCTTGATTTGGCGCGCGCTTCAGAGCCGGCAAGTGCGGCGCCCGCCTAGCCCGATTGATCTCGTCCTGCGGCTGCGGACAGAAGCCCTCGGCCTATCACGCCTGATGACGCCCGCTAGCTCCGATGCGGGCTCCGGAGCCGGAGCGGCCGCCTAATTACTTAGGCAGCGTAGGCAAACTGCTGATTGGCAGTTTTGGTTTTCCGATCGTTTTACGGGAGCTCGGAACCCGGCACGCCTTTCCACCACGATTCAATCCCGTCGAATCCGTTACGCCCCCTTTCCGCTTCCAGTGTAGCACCGGGGATGGCGCCTCACAGGCGGCGGTTTGCGGCCGATATGACCGTTGAGGAGCGATTGAGTGGGGATCCGGCGGCCGGCAACCGGCTCGTGGCTATGGACTGCGATTGGGGTCAGGTCGGAGGGGGCCCGACCCGGTGTTGGTGGATGAACGCAAACGACGTGCCTGTTGAACCCGACTCGACCGCCGGAGTGGAGGGGCGGCGTATCCTCCCAGAGGAAGGGGAATTGCCGAGCGCGGAGAAAGGCGTCAACGAGGTCCTGCTGTTGACCGACGCCCGCACCGGACAGATCGTTTATGTCAGCCAGAACCTGGAAGCGGTATGGGGCCGCAGCCCCGGCGACATCTTTGGCGGCGCCTCGGCCTGGGTGAAGGGAGTCCATCCGGAGGACCGGGAACGTGCGCTGGCAGTCCACGACCGACAGATGCGGGGCGAGCGGGTCCGGAACGAGTATCGCATCGTCTCGCCGGACGGAGAGCTGCGCTGGATTCGCGACCGGGTGCTGCGGCTTACCGACCCATCCCGCGACCTCGATCTGCTGGCCGGTTTCGCCGAGGACGTCACCGAGCAGAAGCAGACCGAAGAGGCCCTCCGGCGCAGCCAATCCCGCTTGCAGCGGTTCCTGAAGGCAAACATCCTCGGGGTCTTCGTCGCCGAACCCGGCGGTCGGATTCTGGAGGCCAACGACTCCTTTCTGACAATGCACGGCTTCGACCGGGAGGACCTGAACGCCGGCACGGTCCGCTGGGACCGGCTCTTCGCGCCGGGGCAGGAAGAGAAACAGCGGTTCATCGTGTCGCAGCTCAAGCTGACCGGAGCGACCGCTCCCCTGGATGTGGAGGCCGTACGGAAGGACGGCGGCCAACTCTGGGTGATGCTCGGCCTCGCCGCTTTAGACGAGCCGGGCGGCCGCAGCGTCGGCTTCGTGCTCGACATGACGCGGACCAAGCGGGCCGAAGAGGAACTGCGCGCGGCCAAGGAAGCCGCCGAGGCCGCCAACCGCGCCAAGAGCGAGTTCCTGGCCCACATGAGCCACGAGATCCGGACGCCGATGAACGGCGTCATCGGCATGCTGGAGCTGGTGCGCTCCG
>CAYOTD010000048.1:12716-13707 GCA_964406685.1 uncultured Solibacteraceae bacterium
CTGGAGACCGCGAACGCCTCGGCCAACGCGCTGCTGGACATCATCGACGACATCCTGGACCTGTCGCGCATCGAGGCGGGGCGGATGAATCTTGACCTGCGTCCGTTCCATCTCCGGGAACAGGTGCAGAGCGCGATGGACATGATGGCTTTCCGGGTGCTGGAGAAGGGCCTGTCGATGGACAGCCGGGTTCATCCCGACATACCGGAGCGGCTGGTTGGCGACGCCGGCCGACTGCGCCAGATGATCATCAACCTGGTGGGAAACAGCACCAAGTTCACCGACCGCGGGGGGATCACGATCGAGGTCAAACCCGAGGAGTCCGACGAGAACACGGTCACCCTTCACTTCTCGGTCACCGACACCGGGATCGGTATCGCGAAGGAGAGACTGACGCGCATTTTCGCGCCCTTCGAACAGGGGGACACGTCGGTCGGCCGGGACTACGGTGGAACGGGCCTGGGGCTGGCCATTTGCGCGCGCCTGGCGGCGTCGATGTCGGGCCGTATCTGGGCGGAGAGCGAGCCGGGATGCGGCTCCACCTTCCACCTGGTGATCAAGCTGGCCCGCTGCATGGAGCCGGATACTCCCGCCGCTCCGCAAGCCGCCGGGAAGACGGCCGAACAGCGCGAGAAGCCGGCGCGCCGCCTGCGCATCCTGGTCGCCGAAGACCACCCGGTGAACCAGCGTGTCATCGAGCGACTGCTGACGCGCCGCGGCCACTGGATCCGCATGGTATCCGACGGGCGCGCGGCGGTGACGGAAGCCGGGAAGCACCGCTTCGACCTGGTGTTGATGGATGTCCAGATGCCTGAAGTGAACGGCCTCGACGCCGCCCGCGCCATTCGCGCCCGCGAACAGCAGACGGGAAGCAACCGGGTCCCGATCATCGCCCTGACGGCCCGGGCGATGCCGGAGGACTGCCGGGAGTGCGCGCAGGCGGGAATGGACGGGCACCTCCCGAAGCCGGTCCGGGCCGAGGCGCTGGACC
>CAYOTD010000049.1:0-13656 GCA_964406685.1 uncultured Solibacteraceae bacterium
GCTGCTGGCCGCGCAATACCCCATCGGCGCCTGGCCGCAGCGTTTCACCCGCCCGCCGGACGCCGCGAAGTTCCCCGTGAAGCGCGCCAGCTATCCGGAATCGTGGCCGAAGAAGTGGCCGGGGCCGGACTACCAGGGCCACTACACCTTCAACGACAACTCGACCCTCGACACCATCGACGTCTTCCTCGAGGTGGCGCGCATCTACAAGGACCCGCGCTACCGCGCGGCGGCGGAGAAGGGCGGCCAGTTCATCCTGCTGGCGAAGATGCCCGCTCCGCAACCGGGGTGGGCGCAGCAGTCCGACGCCGAGATGCACCCGGCGTGGGCGCGCGTGTTCGAGCCGCCTTCGGTGACCGGCGGCGAGTCGATGGGCGTGATGCGGATGCTGCTGACGCTGTATCGCGAGACGGGCGAGCGCAAGTACCTCGACCCCATCCCGCGCGCGCTCGACTACTTCAAGCAGTCCGTGGTGTCGCGCGGCGGCGACGAGATCTTCCGCCGGCTCCCGCCCGGCCCCGTGCTGGCGCGCTTCTATGAACTGAAGACCAACCGGCCGCTGTACATCACCAAGGGTTCGCGGCTGGTGGCCGCGGGGCTGGGCAGCCGCATGGTGGATGGTTACCAGATCCGCTACACGCCGGAATCGGTGATCACGCACTACGGCGTGCTGGTGAGCGGGCGCGAGCTGGCCCCGATCGAAGAGGACTACCGCCGGCTGGCGGCGGCGGAGGCGAAATCGCTGCGCCGCCCGGACACACTGCACGGCCTGTCGCCCTGGGCCGAGCGGCCCGGCGCGAATCCGGACGCGCCCCCCTCCCCCGCCGATGTGCGCGCGCTGATCGATGCCATGGACGGCCGCGGCGCCTGGACGAAGACCGGCGTCATCGGCAAGTCGAACCGGCTGCTGTTCGCCTTCGCCGCCCGGGACATGGTCCTGCGGATCGGCCGCGGCCGCGCGGACGGCTCGGCCGGGGACAGCGTCGAGTCGCGCGCCCAGGTGATTCCGCTCAAGGAGAACGACACGGTCGAGGTGTTCGGCGGTCCGCAGCCGCCGCTGGAGAAGATCATCAGCTCGGGGGAGTTCGCGCGCAACCTGACGCGGCTGGGCGCGTACTACCGCGCGATCTCGCTCCACTCGCGCTCGTAGTAGCGCACCAGCACCTGGTCGTTCAGGCGGTTGGGCTCGGCCTCGACAGCCGTCATGTCGTTGGGGAAGGTGAAAAGCTGCGCCACGTTGGCCGAGGAAAGGTACCGCAGCCCGGAGGGCAGGCGCGCGGGCGGTTCGAACGGCGCGTGCCCGGCCAGCACGAAACCCCACTCGCCGAACGCCGGCACGTAGACGTGATAGGGCCAGGTGCGCAGGCCGGCCTGCTTGAGCGTCTCGACGATGCACCAGTACGACTGGCGCGCGAACAGCGGCGAGGTGCTTTGAATCGCGGCGTATCCCTGCGCGCTCAAATGCTTCGCCAGCAGGCGGTAGAAGGCGGTGGTGTAGAGCTTGCCGAGGGAGAAGTTGGTGGGGTCGGGGAAGTCCACCACGACGAAGTCGTAAGAGTCGCGGTTCGCATCCAGCCAGGGGAAGGCGTCGGCGTTGATCACCTTCACGCGCGGGGCGGTGAGAGAGTTGCCGTTCAGCTCGCGCAGGTAGGGGTGGGTCGAGAACAGCCCCGTCATCTCGGGATCGAGATCCACCAGAGTGACGCTTTCCACCTGCGGGTACTTGAGAATCTCGCGCACGGCGAGACCGTCGCCGCCGCCCAGGACCAGCACGCGGCGCGGCACGGGGACGGCGGCGAGGCCCGGATGGACGAGGGCCTCGTGATAGCGGTACTCGTCGCGCGAGCTGAACTGGAGATGGCCGCTGAGGAACAGGCGCACGTCGTCCTTCCAGCGGGTGAGCACGATGCGCTGGTAGCGCGTGTTGCGCGCCAGGATCACGTCGTCGGCGTAGAGGCTGTTGTCGGCCGCGGAGGTGATCCGGTCGGCCTGCACCATCCCCGCGCCGAGCATCGCAATCACCACGACGCACGCCAGCCTCAGGCCGAGGCTGGCGCCCAACTGGGCTCGGAACAGAAACGTCGACCACAGCGCCACGCCCGCGTTGACCAGGCCGAACAGGATGGCCGAGCGGACCAGCCCCAGCTTGGGCACCAGCAGAATCGGGAACAGGAGCGAGGCGCCCAGTGCTCCCAGGTAGTCGAAGGTGAGCACGTGCGCCACCAGGTCGCGGAACTCGAAGCGCTCCTTGAGAATCCGCATCAGCAGGGGGATCTCGAGGCCCACCAGAATGCCGATGACCAGCACCAGCAGATAGAGCAGCAGGCGGAAGCCCTGGGTGTAGGCGAAGGCCAGAAACAGGATGGAAGACGAGAAGCCGCCGACCAGTCCCACCATCAGCTCGATGGTGATGAACCGCTCCACCAGGCCCCGGCGCAGGAAGCGCGACAGCCAGCTCCCGATGCCCATGGCGAACAGGTAGGAGCCGATGACGGTGGAGAACTGAAGGACGCTGTCGCCCAGAAGGTAGCTGGCCAGAGTGCCGGCGATCAGCTCATAGATCAACCCGCAGGCGGCGATCAGGAATACCGAGATGAACAGGACCGCCGACATCGAGCCTTAATGCACGGCGGCGGCGATGATGATGCACATGCCGATGGACATCGCGCCCACCATCACCGCGAGGGCCAGGTTCTTCTCTTCGACGATCTCCTTCCACAGCGCGTAAGGCGTCATCTTGTCGACGACGACGAAGGTGACGATGAAGATCACGATGCCGAGCACCGCGAACACCAGCGCGTTGATCAGGTAGCCAAGGTGGAATTCGGTCATATCATTTTCCTCCGACGTAGCGGGGCAGGAAGGCGTAATGGGAGCGGTAGGAGCCGGGGTTGTCGCGGACGGTGCGGGGCACGCCGTTGACGTGGTTCACCGCGGCCAGGGTCCAGCCGCGATACTCGGCCACTCCGACCAGTCCCAACAGCAGGACTCCGAAACTCAGATAGAACGGGTTTCTCATTCTTCCTCTCCCTCGTCCGAGCCGGAACCGGATTCGGACGCGAAACTGGACTCCTGCCAGCGCGCCTTCTCGAACCCGGCGGCGCGCATGCTGACAAACACCGGCGGGATCAGCAGCAGCAGGCCGGCGATCCAGAAGAAGGCGTTGCTGGGCACGTCACGCCGCAGCGTGATGTCGTAACGGACGGAGTGAACGGCGCCGTCCTGGGTGTTCATCTCCGGTTCGATGCGCAGGTAGTAGCGGCCGGCGGGCACTCCGGCAATGGTCTTGCGCTCCCGGCGCCCGCCCTCCTCCCAGCTTCCGTCGCTGTCGGTGCCGCGATAGTAGCTGACCTCGGCGCCGAAGTCGTAGCCTTCCCCTGTCTGCTCATTGATCAGCGCGAAGCCGAAGGCCGCCCAGTCGTTGGTGAGGTCAGTCTCCACCGTCAGTTCGACGTTTGTGGGCCGGCCCTTCAACTCGAATACGGGCGTGACAAACGAGTTCTCGCCCTTCGAGGCGGTGGAGTAGGTGTACTGGGATTCGAAGACCTTCTCCTGCCCCATGCTGATGGAGGCGAGGAAGGCCATCAGGGCGAGGGCCATGAGCAGGATCAGAAAGACTCCCCAGATGCTCTTGACCCGTCCGCTGTAGGGCGAGGGCTGGTTGGAGTAGATGCCGCGCGCCGGGGGCGGGGCGCCCGGCAGCCGGAAGGCCTTCCATATCTCGCCGCCTTGGATGTACTCTCCCTGCGACCAGACGACCTCGTCCTGGGTGCGCTCGGCGGAGATCGAGCGCGGCGGGGCGACGTAGTCCTCGACAAACACCGCTTCGCCGACGCGGAACTGCCAAGGGAACTCGCCCAGCACGAAGACGGTGCGCGCGGTGCACGTTTGAAACGGGCGGTAGAACTGGCCGGCGTAGCTGACGGCGCGGCGGTAGCCGGCCTGAATCTCGTTGGGGAGGGCGCGGAGGGTGGAGACGAAGTTCCAGTGGCCGTCGTACTCGGTCAGGTAGCGGAAGCCCTTGTAAGGGTTGTAGAGCAGGTATTCGGACCACTGGTAGGGTGTCTCATCCACCACGATCTCGCGCACCTGGAAGCCGATCACTTCCCAGGTAGCTCCGCGGAGCACGCCGCGCACGCCGAGCGGGATCTTCGGAGCGGCGATCTGCCGCGCCTGGAACGTCTGGAGCACGCCCAAGGCGGGGTCGCGGGCGTCGATCAGCGACAGGCAATTGCCGCAGACCACGGTGAGGGTGTGCCCGCCGGCGCGGATCTGGAGCGGAGCGCCGCAGTTGGTGCAGTTCAGCGCGCGGATCTGCGGGGCGACGCTCATGCGTCCCATCCTTCCACCGGCCGAAGGTTCTTGAAGCGCAGCGCGTCGAAGTCGACCGACTCGCCCAGGAACAGCAGCGCCGGTTCCTCCGAGTAGTCGATGGTGGCGAAGTGGGCGTCGCGCGTGCGCAGGTCGGCGAACAGGACCTCGTCCTTGTTCCAGTACTCGAAGGGGAGGTCGCCTTCCACGCCGCGGTAGCGGGCGCGCGTCAACACCGTCACCTGGTAGTCGGCGTTGTACCAGCGGAAGCGAAGGCCGCGATGGATCTCCGGCGGCGGAGGGAGCGGGGTGGGCGGCGGCGCCACTGCGAAGGAGACGGCGTACTCGGCCATGGCGTCCGACAGCCAGCCGCTGGAGCCGTCGTTGAAGACGATGTGCCACTCGTTCCAGCCGCCCTGGGCGTATTCATAGAGGATGCGTCCGACCACGACGAAGGGGCGATTGCGGTAGATGCCTTCGGTGGTGAGCTGGATGGGCGACGGGTCGGGGGGCAGGTCGGCCACCTCGCCCACCTTCTGAAGATCGAGGTCGCGGCGGACCAGGATCGACCGGCAGTATTCGCAGACCGACTGCACGGCGCTGGAGAAGCGGAAGCGCACCGGAGCGCCGCAGTTCGGGCAGTTCGTGGCGGGCTGGCTCATGGCTGCTGGAACGGCCGTTCGAGGCGGCGCACGTTGACGCTCCTGGCGCCGAACTCCCTCCTAAGATATCCCACAAAGTCCCACTCCGGGCGGGGCCGGCAACAGAAAACGTTCAGGCACAGCAGGCCGTGCTCGGGGAAGGTGTGGACGGCGACGTGCGACTCCTTGAGCAGCGACAGCACCGTGACGCCGCCGGGGCCGGGGAACTGGTAGACCGAGACGGGCGCGGCCAGCTTGAACGACAGCTCCTGCCGCACGGTGGCGTCGAGGGCCTCGACGCGCTTGACCTCGCGCAACAGGTCGGGTTGGCAGCCGTAGGCCTCCACCACCCACTCGATGCCGGCCGCCGGGCTCGCGCTGTCCATGTCAGGCGGTCATTCCTGGGCGCCGCCGCAGCCGGGGCAGAACTTGGCCCGGGCGGGCATGGGCTTGCCGCACTCGATGCAGAACTTGGTGGCGCCGGCAGCGGCGGGGGTGGCCGGGTTTGGGGCCGGAGCCGCGGGGCCGGGCTGCTGCGGCGCGGGCGGCTGCATGGCGTTCATCATGGTCTGCGCCATGGCCATTCCGGCTCCCAGGCCGGCGCCGATGCCGGCAACGCCGCCGCCCTCGTTGGCGGCCGCGATGGGCATGGCCTGGGCGACCTGGAACTGCGTGTATCGGCCCATGTCGCCGATCATCGTCATCCCGATGCGTTCGTCGAGGCGTTTCTGGAGCTCGTCGGGGAGCGAGAGGTTCTCGACCACGAAGCTGTCCAGCGCCAGGCCGAGGGCGGCGAAGACGGGCCGGAGGTGTTCGGCGATCTTCTGGCCGAGCTCGATCTGGTTGGCCGCCATGTCCAGGAACGGAACCTGGCTTTCGGCGAAGGTGTCCGCCATGCGTCCGACGATGGTGTTGCGCAGCTGGCCTTCGAGGTCGGCCACACGGTAGATTTCGCGCGTGCCGCTGACCTGCGTGTGGAAGGCGTGGGGATCGGCCACGCGGTAGGAGTAGATCCCGTAAGCGCGCAGGCGCACCGCGCCGAAATCCCGGTCGCGGACCGTGACCGGGGTGGCGGTGCCCCAGCGCTGGTTGACTTGCAGCCGCGTCGAGAAGAAGTAGACGTCGGATTTGAACGGGGACTGGAACATCTTGTCCCAATTCATGAGGTTGGTCAGGATCGGCAGGGTCTGCGTGTTGAGGGTGTGCAGGCCGGGGGGGAACACGTCGGCCATGCGTCCCTCGTTGACGAAGGCCGCCAGTTGCGACTCGCGGACCGTGAGCTTGGCGCCATTCTGGATTTCCATGTCCTGCATGGGATAGCGCCAAGCCAGGATGCCGTCCTCCGGTTCGACCCAGTGGATGACGTCAATAAACTGCTTCTTGATGAAGTCTCGAAGTGCCATTGTCTCCCGCTCTTTCCTCAGAGTATAACGCCGGGGCGGGGGGCACAGTTCCCCAAATCGGACGGGCGGGTCGAGAACGGGAAGCCGGTGTTGAAAACTAAGGACATAATTGGTTTTGTTTGGTCAATTCGCGGAGTGCGCGGAAGAAAGACCGTTCGAGGCGAGCCTCGTAGTTGGCCAGGGAGGTGAGAGCTTTGGAGGAGTTGGTGTCGCGGATGTAGGCGGTGCCCAGGACTTCGTCGGGGGAGGGCGGGTCGGGTTCCGGCTCGGGGGTCTCGCGGGAGGAGAGCATCTCCCGGAGAGCTCCGGCCAGGGTGTTCTTCTCCGAGCGAATTCGGAAGACCTCGTTCTCAAGGCGCTGGGCGCGGCCGAGTTTCCAGTAGGCGACAGCCATCTGATCGAGGAGGATCTCCTGGGTCGGAGTGGCGGGAGAGAACTCGGCACGGAGCTGGGCGACCAGGCCCTGCAACTCGGTGGGGTCTTCGCCCGGCAGGACGGCGCTGCGCGAACGGAGACCGTGGCAAAGGGCGTTCTGGCTGACGATGGCCTTGCCCTGCGGAGTACGGGGGCCGGTGCAATTCTGAGCATTGCGGCGATTCGCTTCGATTTGAGCGATAGTTGACATGGCGGTTTGAGTGTAGCAGGCGGCTCTTTGGTGACAGCGACGGTTTGTTGATATCAGGGGAGATAGAGGCAGAGACCAGGTGTGAACACAGACCGGCCGCTCCCGCGAGCGAGCCGTGTCCGCCTTTTCAGCCGAGGGGGCTGCTGGCGCTGGAACTGTACCGTTCCGAACAGCGGTCCGCCAGGTGTCCATAGAGAACCTGGACCCGGACAGGGATTGGACCCCTGTGTCTTCCGGGATTGCGCAGGCGGTATTCGAGTTCTTTTTCCAGCTTCGCGCGCTCGGTTCCGCTGAGCGAGTATCCCTGGGCTCGGCACTTCGCTTCCTCGATCTCGGCAAGGTCTCGCACCAACTGCTGGATCATCTCGCCGGGGAGGGCCTTTGCCAGTTCCCGCATGGCGGCGTCGCGGGGGTCTTCCCGCTTGCCGAACAGCCTTCTTAACCAGCCGAACATGGCTACCTCCAAGCCGCTTCTACGCCGCGCAGAAGCGCCCAGGTGGACAGGAACATGACAAAGGAGAAGATAAACGAGAAGAGCGCCTTCGATAACAGGCGAGCCTTCTGCTCGTTTATCCCGTGGTTGCGATTGGCCGCGACAACGTAGTCGGCGACCATGGCCGAAAGCAGGTGAGACTCACCCGGCATTGTCATGGCGCGGATCGCAAGCTGCCGGGGATCGCACAGGCGTTCCCATTTCCACATCTTCAAGACAAGGATCGTGAAGATGAACGAGGCACACAGCAGCCCCGCGGAGGCAAGAAGCAACGCGGCGCCAAGCAGGGCGACATGGAGACCCCAGGGAGGGACAGCGGCAAGGCGGGCGAGGGTGGCCGGGGCCGCCTCCAGCGCGGCGGGTTTCGCAAGCCCGATGCTGGCGACCGCGCCAAAGCAGGCAAGGAAGATCTTCGTGGTTCTATTCAGCACGTCCCGGCGCTTGTTCTCCTCCTCGTAGAGGTATCGGGCATACTCCGCGAGCTGGGAGAGCAGGGCCTTGTCCTGTGCAAGCGCGGTATCCTCAAGGCCCGGCTGCGATGGCGCGGGCTGGTTGTGGTCATCGGAAACCAGCACGCCGAAGGCGTCGTACAGCGGGAAGTCCCGCACGGCTGCGGAGTCGATCATACCGCCCGGTTGCGGGCAGATTTCGGCGGGCAAGGGCGCCTCCCGCCAGAGATTCTACTGCACGGGGAGATGAACCACAACAGAAAGCAGACAGCTATCGTCGAGAATCGGAACCGGGTATTGTGCGGCGGCCCGGCCGGCTGGAAGCCGGCGCCACGGGTTGCGCTGATCTTACTGCGGCCCGTGGCCGGAGGGGACCGGCCACGGGGGTCGGGGTGGAATCACTCGCCGTAGGGCATCACGGGGACTTTGCCTAGCAGGCGGGAGTAGACGGTCAGTGCGCCGCGGTGGTGCGCGGTGTGGTCGAGCATGGCCCAGACGATGTTGGCGATGGGCTCGCCGCCCATGATCGGGCCGGGGGGCAGCGGCTTGGCGAGACCCTCCGGGCCGAGGGAACGGACGAACTGGATCGCGTTGGCGCAGGCCGTCTCGAACATCTTGCGGGCGGCGGCCAGCGACGTCAGGGCTTCCAGCGCCTTGGCGTGCTTTTCGAAGTCGAGGTCAAAACCTTCGGGACGGGAGGCGCCTTCGATGAACCAGTCGATGGTCTGGGCGGTGTGCGCCACCTGCTGGGCTACGGTCATCACGCCGTCCTGCGGGCGGAACCCGGAGTCGGCTTCTTCCAGAACGCGGGTGGAGCGGTTGAAGAAATCCTGGCTGGCCGCCAGTTGGCCGGCGAAGTCGTGGGGCTGATGTTGGGAGCTCATGGATCAGACTATAGCAGGTGGCGAAGAAAAAGGGAAGATAAATCGGCGGAGTTCAAGCCCGCCTTACGGGAGACGGCTTTCGAGCCAGCTTAGCATGTCGCGTTGGGCGGCGGCGTCGCCCAGGCGGGCTTCGATGTTGACGTAACGCACCCGGCGGCGGGCGGCGAGGCGCGAAAGGGAGCCGTCGTCCTGAGTGGGCGCGGCGTTCTGTAGGACGACGTTGAAGGGCGAGGGGGCGAGGCGGTCGAAATCCGCGGGGTCGGTCGCCAGCAGGAAGTTGTGGGGATGATCCGGATCGGCTAGAGAGACGCGGTCGCTGATGGGGACTTCGTCGCGCACCGAGTAGCCGCGGGAGTTGTTGTGCACCACGATCAGCAGCCCGCCGGGCGGTGGCAGGATGGCGCGCACGAAGCGCTCGCGGTCGCGGTCGAGCCGGGCCAGGGCGGAGGCCAGCCGCGCGGCGTCCCATTGCGGGTTCAGGGTGCGCAGGTTCTTTTCGGCGCCTTCGCGGGAGAACATGCGGTTGGGGTCGATCTCGCCGCCGAGCAGAGGGAAGACGCGGCGGGCGCTGGTGGTGAGATGGGCCGTGCCGCGAGCCGTCTTCAGATGCGCCAGCAGGACGTCGCGGGCCGTGCGCTCGTCGCCGTGAATCCACAGGTAGCGGCGGGAGGAGCGGCCGCGGCGATGAATGCGGAACTTCATGCCCGCAATGGAGACCGTCCGCCGGCGCCAGAAGAACGGGAAGGCGAGGAGGAACTCGCGGCGCGTCAGGCGGGTGTCGGCCGGCACCTGGGAATTATCCCATCGCCGGGGATGTAGTAGCATCGAGGCCATGGAACGCAGGCAATTCCTCGCCCTGAGTGCGGCGGCGGTGCAGCCGGCCCCCGCCGCGCTGCTGAAGCCGCGCGCGCTGAAACCGGGGGACACGGTGGGGCTCATCACGCCCGCCACTTATGTCTCCGATCCCGACCGGCTGGCGGCGGCCGCGCGCACGCTCGACCATTTCGGGCTCAAGATGCGGCTGGGGCGCAACGTGCGGCGGCGCGACGGCTACCTGGGCGGGTCTGTCGAGGAACGCGTCGCCGATCTGCACGAGATGTTCCGCGACCCGGAGGTGAAGGGCATCCTCTGCATCCGCGGCGGGGTGGGCTCGGCCCAGCTTCTGGACCGCATCGACTACGGGCTGATCCGCAACAATCCCAAGATCCTGATGGGCTACAGCGACATCACTTCGCTGCACCTGGCGGTCCACAAGCGCGCCGGGCTGGTGACGTTCCACGGGCCGGTGGCGGTCTCCGGGTTCAGCGAGTACACGCAGACGTGGTTCCGCAAGGCGCTGTTCGAGGCGCGGCCGCTGGGCGAGATGAGGAACCCGCCGGAGACGAACACGCTGCGGCCAGCGCATCCGCTGCGCGTGGTGAGGCCGGGCACGGGGCGCGGGCCGCTGGTGGGCGGGAACCTGACGCTCGTCAGCCTGCTGATGGGGACGCCGTTCGAGATCGAGACGCGCGGGCGCATCCTGTTTCTGGAAGATGTCGGCGAGGAACCATACTCTATCGACCGCATGCTGACCCAGTTACGGCTGGCGGGTAAGTTCGATGGCGTGGCGGGTGTGGTCTGGGGCGAGTGCAACAAGTGCGCCCCGCGGGAGTTCCAACCGTCGTTCGAATCGACCTTTTCGGTGGGCGAAGTGGTGGACCAGATTCTGGGGCGGATCGGCGCGCCGGTGCTCTCGGGGCTGACCATCGGGCACACGGACGACCAACTGACTTTGCCGCTGGGTGTGATGGCATCGCTCGACGCCGGCAAAGGAACCCTCACCATCGAAGAGGCGGCTACTTCAGAATAGCGTCGATGGAGGCGGCAGTAATCGGATGATAGCCGGGGCGGGCCTTTTTGTAGATGGCGCGGGCGCGCTTCCGTCCCGCGGAGGTGCGGGCGAGGGCCTCGTAGAGCGGTTTCACATACTTGCGCCGGCCAACCGAGGTTAGAAACTCCGCCAGGCGCTTGTTGGCGGGGCGGTACTCGTGGCGGATCGCCATCTCGAGCCAGACTACGAGGATCTCCGAGTTACCGCTGCTAGTAAGATGGAAGGCCCGGTCGAGCTCGGCCATACGAGCCGCGCTCAGCCGCTTGGGGAGTGCGCGCAGGAAGTGGAGCCACTCGTGCGTGGACCAGCCCTTGGCCGCGAGGCGAGCGGCTGGAACGCGGCCGCGCGCCCAGCGGGCGGCCTCCGCTTCGACGCGCTGGAAGGCTTCCGAGGCGGGCGGTTTGGGCGCGGCGGCGGGCAGGCCGGGAGCGGCGATCCAGTCCTCGATGGGGATGCGCGCGGCGAGGTCGGGGGCCTGGTTGAGTAAGTTGGCGCGCAGGTCCTCCAGGAAGCGTTCGGTGGTGATGCTCTCGAAGGCGTGGCGGTCGAAATAACCGCGCAGGAAGCGGTCGAAACGCTCGCGGCCGTAAGTCAGCTCGATGTGCTTGAGGAACAGGGCGCCCTTGAGATACGGAATCTCGGTGGCGCCGTCGTCGGGATCGCGGCCGGCCAGGTCGATATGGAGGATCTGATCGCGGGCGGGCAGGCGGGCCAGCTCGCGGTGCAGCTCGTCCCAGGCGAGGACGGCCTCCATGCCGGCGCGGGCGGGGCCGTAGACCTCCTCCTGGATGCGCCGCTCGATATAGACCGTGAAGCCTTCGTTGAGCCAGAAGTCGCTCCAGGTGGAGTTAGTAACCAGGTTACCGGACCAGGAGTGAGCCAGCTCATGGGCCACCAGCGAGACGAGGCTCTTGTCGCCGGCCAGCACGGTGGGCGTGGCGAAGGTCAGGCGCGGGTTCTCCATGCCGCCGAAGGGGAAGCTGGGCGGGAGCACGAGCAGATCGTAGCGGCCCCAGCGGTAGGGGCCGTAGAGCTTCTCCGCCGCCTGGATCATCTTCTCGGTGTCTTCGAACTCGCGAGCGGCGCGCGCGATCACGGGTTTCTCGGCATAGACGCCGGCGCGGTCGCCCAGGGGGCGGAAGTCGAGCTCGCCCACGGCCAGGGCCATCAGGTAGGGCGGGATCGGCTGCGGCATACGGAAGGAGAACAGCCCCTCGCGGGCGGGGAGCGATTCGGCGCTCATCACGGCAACGAGCGGCCGGGGCGCGTGGATGCGCGCGGTGTAAGTGATGCGGATGCCGGGGGAATCCTGCAATGGAATCCAGCTTCGCGCGTGGATCGCCTGCGATTGCGTGAACAAGAAGGGGCGGCGGCCGGCGGTCTGCGCGGGCTTGAGCCACTGGAGCGCGGTGGCGTTGGGGCTGGTGGCGTAGGCGATGCGTACCTGCGCGGAGCCGCGCTCGAGGGTGATGGTCAGCGGCGCGCCCAGGATGGGGTCGGCGGGGCCGAGCTCGAAGAGAGCCGGGGTCCAGCGGACGCCGTCGGCGGAGCATTCGGCTTTCTCGATGCGCAGGGCGCGGGTGTCGAGGACGAGGGTCGATCCGGAGGCGCGCTCGATGGAAAGGGTGGCGGTTCCCTTTAGGGTCTTGCTCTGGAAGGACACGTCGAGGTCGAGATCGACGTGGCGCACGCGCGCTTCCTGGGGGCGCGCGTAGGAATGGATGTCGCGCGCGGGCGCGCTCTTCGGGGGCGTCACGGGCGCCCGGCCGCAGGCGGCGGCGAACAGAAATAGAACGGGGCAGACATAGGCGAGCCGTGGGAACACTCGCCAGTCTAGCATGCTCATTGCGCGAGAAGCCGGATGCGCCCGAGCAGGCCGGAGGGGAGGGGCGCGACCAGGTCGAGATCCTGCATCTGGAAGCGGTCGCCGTAGCGCGCTTTGAGCGCGGAGTAGTCGGGGCGCGGTCCGCCGGCCCACTGGTTGATGGCCGTGTTGTAGACCGCGATCTCGATGCGATTGCGGCCGGCCTTGACCAGGGCGGTCACCTCGACGCGATAGGGCGGGCACCAGGCGGAGCCGGCGCGCTTGCCGTTGACGAAGACTTCGGCGGCTTCGCGCACGGGGGCGTCGAGCAGCGTCATATAGATGTTAGGCGCCCAGCCACGGCCGCCGCCGCGGGCGGGGCGCTCGGCGGGGGTCGAATCGCCCAAGTCGAGCCAGAGGCGCTTGCTGGGGGAAGCGATTTCGATATCGCGCGTGTAGACGGCCTTGCCGGAGAAGAAGCGCGTGGCCGCGTCGTCGGTCCAGGAGCGGAGGGTTTCAAGGCGTTGGTCCTGGCCATCACCGAAGCGGAGGGTCCAGCCGGTGCTGAGGTCGGCGACGGTGGCCGAGGGCTGCGCGGCGGGGCGGCGCGCGGGGCGGCGGAAGACGACGATGCGCGAGGCGTAGGGTTCGAAGACGAGCGTGGCGGCGCCGGCGTTGAGCGGCAGGGCGGTGGCCTCGCCGGTGAACGGGTCCCAGAGCGCGGCCGGGCCGGTGGAGCGGAAGCGGGCCTGGACGGTCTGGGCGCGGTTGAGCGTGTTGGCCAGGAAGTAGATGTCGGCGCCGGGGAGGGCGCGGTGCACGAAGCCGATCTGGCCGCCGGAGGGGGTGAGCGCCACGTCGGGCGTGCGCGCGGCGGCCAGGGCCTGGGCGAGGTCCTTCTTATCCGTGACGGGCAGATCGGGCATCGCTTCGGGGGCGCGGCCCAGGGCGATGACGCGGCCTCCGCCCTTGAGGTAGGCGCGAATCCAGGTGCGCGTCGATTCGGGCATGAAGCGCACACCGGGGAGGACGAGGATCGGGTAGCGCTTGCCGGCGGTGTCGAGGGAGCCGTCGTCGATGGCGTCGAAGTTGTAGCCGGCGTCGAGGATGGCGGCGGTGGTCTCGGAGCCGATCCACTGGGAGGTCGCCTGCCAGAGGTTGACGCGGCCGCCGAGG
>CAYOTD010000050.1:0-2577 GCA_964406685.1 uncultured Solibacteraceae bacterium
GATATCTTGTACGAGAAGAAGTGAAGGAACATCGGGTTGGCGGGCGTCAGCAGGCCCGGCAGCCAGCGCACCACCTGAATCAACCCGGCCAGGGTGCGCACCTTGCGGCTGAACTCGGTGTCGAGCGAGGTGGGGTAGTCGTACGAGCGGGCGCTCTCCTCCAGCACCACACGCCAGCCGCGCAGGATCAGCCGCGAGGGCTGCAACGCGTCGTCGCCCACCGCGCCCGCCGGCAGCGGCTCGAACAGCGAGCGCCGCATGGCGTAAAGCGCGCCGGCTACCACCGGCATGGAGCCCACGCGGCTCAACTGCCGCCGCATCCACGCCTCGTAGCGCCAGTACAGCCCCATGGGCGCTTCCTGCCCGGTGTCGAAATCGCGCAGGATGACGTCGCCGGAAACCGCGCCCACCTTCTCGTCGGCGAACGGAGCCACCAGCCGGCGCAGACACTCGCGGTCCAGCGGCTGGCGCACATCGGTGAAGAAGAGGATCTCGCCGGTGGCAGCCGCCGCGCCCGCGTTCAACGCCGAGGCCTTGCCGCACCGCTCCAGCGGCATCAGCCTCACTCCCTGCGGAGCGAACGAGCGCGCGATGGATTCGGAATCGTCGCGGCAACCGTCGGCCAGCACGATCACCTCCAGCCGGTCGCGCGGATAGTCCATCTCCAGGATCGATTCCAGCTTCCGCCGCAGGTATTTCGCGCCGTTGTGCACCGGCAGCAGCAGGGTTACACTCCTGGACTCGGAGTCCTTCCGGGGAACGGGCGCGGGGCGGAAGCGGGCCAGCAGACCGAGCAGCAGCGGGTAACCGGCGAGCGAGTAGAACAGGAATCCCGCCCCGGCCAGGAAACACCCCATCGCCACGAGTGCCATAGGCGCGGATCAGGCGTGAGAACCGGCGGCGGCGGGCACCCGGAACTCCCGCGCGCCCACCAGGTCGATGACTATGCGGCCGGGTTGGGCCAGCCGTTCCAGGATCTCCGCGCTTGGCTTTTGCGCCAGGACAACGTGATCGGACCAGGCCAGCAGCTCGTCCAGGCTTCCCGCCAGCAGCCGGCGGATGTGGGGCACCGCCGAGAGGATGAACTCGCGGTTGCTGCCGTAGATCCGCTCCAGCTCGATGTTCGGGTCCCAGATGCGCAGGTCGCGGCCCTTGCCGATAAGGCTCTCGATCAGGCTCACCACCGGGCTCTCGCGCAGATCGTCGGTGTTCTCCTTGAAGGCCAAGCCGAAGATCGAGATCCGCTGGACGGGCAGGTCCAGCACCGCTTCCGTGGCGCGGCGCAGGTGTTCGTCGTTGCTCGCCGGCACCGAAGTCAGCAGGGGCAGAGCGAGATCCAGCCGGCCCGCGCGAAAATTCAGCGCCCGCAAATCCTTGGGCAGGCACGAACCGCCGTAGGCGAAGCCCGGCTTGAGATAGGCGGGGGAGATGTTCAGCCGGCGGTCGCGGCAGACGACCTCCATCACTTCGCGCGCGTCGATCTCCAGCCGCGAACAGAAAGCCCCGATCTCGTTGGCGAAGGCGATCTTGACCGCGTGGAACGAGTTGCAGGCGTACTTGATCATCTCGGCCGTGCGCAACGACACCAGGCAAACCTCGCCGGGCAGCGATGCGTAAAGCGCGGCCACGCGGCGCACCGCCTCCGCGGCTGTTCCGCCGACCACTACCAGCGACGGCTCCAGGAAATCCTTGACCGCGCAGCCTTCGCGCAGGAATTCCGGGTTGGAAACCACGCTCACCTTCTGATCGGCGCGGAAGCTGGCCTGAACGACATCCTCGCAGACGCCGGGGAAAACGGTGCTGCGCACGGCCACGATGAGCGGCTTCCCCGGAGGGAGGGCGCGCGCGATCTGCTCGGCCACGCGCCGCAGTTGTCCCAGGCCGATGTTGCCGTTTCTCTCCGAAGGAGTGCCCACGCACAGCAGCGCGATGTCGCTCTGCTCCAGGGCTTCGGCGGCGGAGGTAGTCGCTCGCAGCTTGCCGGAGCGGACGGTTTCGAGCACGATCTCGTCCAGGCCCGGCTCGCGGAACGGAGCGCGGCCCTCCCGGACAGTGCCCACCTTGAGATCGTCGACATCGACGCCCACCACGCGATGGCCCAGGCGCGCCAGGCACGCCGCGGTTACACACCCGATGTAGCCCAATCCGAAAACCGCGACGCGCGCGCCACCGGAGGTGTCGTTCATCCCAATTAGTATGGCATGGCCGCCGCCGGGGTCGTGTAATGCGGGGATGAAGTCCACACTGTGCGTCCAACGGCAGTTGAAGCCGGCGGAGATCTCAACGAAAACTGACGAAGACAGTGTTAGCAGCTATGCCGTCCACGGTAAGAGCTACCGGAACCTCGCCTTTGCCGGCGACAGATTCGGGGAGTTCGACATTGACCTGGTCGAGCCCCGGGAACCGCGCGTGTGACCCGGCGCTCAAGACCGGCACGTCGACATCCCCAATTCTAAGCTTGACTCCGGCGATTGAGGACAAGCCCCGGATTCCAGTGCCGAATAGGAGCAAGTATGCCCGTGCAATCTGAGGCTGAAGGGAGATCGGCAGCGTGGAGCAGTTTCCCACGGCGCGACA
>CAYOTD010000050.1:2587-10911 GCA_964406685.1 uncultured Solibacteraceae bacterium
GGTGATCTGAGTGCCATCCCTGGCCACGTATACGACTACGGCCGCGGCTGGACCGCTCTGCTTGCCATCGGCGGCGAAAACTCCCGGTGCGACGGGAGCCAGAGTAATCTGTGTTGCGCCAGCCAGTTGATTGCCCCGCATCGCTTTCAAGACGGCGGCGCCAGCCGCAAGGCCGCCCGGCAAGACGAAGTTGACCTGCTCGGGAGACACGAAGGTCAAGCTGGCGTCCGCCTCTTTGCCGAGTCTGTCGCGCGCGACAACTCTCGTTCCGGCAACACCAGTCGAAACAGCCTTTGAGAACGTCGCTGAAGCCAGCCCAGTGCCGTATACCGTGACAACCGATTCGGGTGCCAGCGCTACGTTGTGCTTCAGCGTGGCGGCGTGGACAGCAGCGAGCGGCTTGGCGGCAGGCGGAGTGGCTGCGAGAGTAACGGCTGATTGCTCCATGAGGATGTCGGAGTCATTCCACTGCTTCCAGAGCGAAAGCTGCCGGAATGCACGCCGGAAAACGAGTCTCGCCGTGATTCGGACCGGGCCGCCTTCCGCTGGCGCCAGGAAATCGTATTCGCTGGTGTCCTTGCCCAGGGCCGGGATGCGCGTGTCTTCCCGTAGCACACAAGGGTTCCAGTAGGCCGCTGTGGGGGCGACCTGTGTCCAGAGTTCCTCCAGGATCTTGGCATAGCCCCGTCCGGGCTTGCCGCCATAGTCTTCAGGCGCCGGTCCCGTGCCACCCCAATCTGGAACGACCGGGCCGGCGATTGACAGCAGGTCTTTGTTCCGGCTGTCGGTGGCGGATACGACGAGGAGAATGTTGCGCGAAGGATGGTCGGTGGGAATATGATGGCCGGCCTTCTCGTTGGTCACTGAAACGGCGACGTGCAAGAGATCTCCCGACTGGCGTGCTTCGATGGCCAAACCCGCTGTGTTTTCCAACAGACTCTGATCCTTGGCGCCGGGCATCAGGTGGCTGAATACGGTTTTGGAGTCTCGCACCAGACCACCTTTGTCGGCGCGAGCCGCCAGAGTTGCTCCTCGGCGAGGCATGTGGCAGTCCTGGCAGGTCTGACCCTTGACCGGGTTCGAGTACGGACTCGCGAGCCATTCGCCGAAGGAGTTGTAGACCTGAACGCCCCAGAATTTCGCGAAGTGGCAGGGCGCACAGAACTGACTCTGGTTCTGAAGTGCGGAGTAGGTATCTTCACCGGGTGCCACATCATCGTAAGGCCCGGCGAAGAACTGCTGAGTACTGGGAGGCCGCCGAAACTCGAAAGAGAGAACACCGGGCGCATTGCCGTAGGGCACGCCGCTCGAGGTATCGAGACGCACCGACCACACTTTGTGGCAGAAGTCGCACGTGACGCCCTCACGCCCCACGCCGGTCACGGTGCTGGGATCCGTGTCATAAGGCGCGTCTATGGCCGCCGCCGGCGCATGACAGGCCGCGCAATCGCCGGCCGATCCAGGGAAGTCGAGTTTGAAGCCGGGACCGAAGTACGGCTGGCCGGTTTCCGGCGGAAGAGGAATGAGCCCATAGTCCTTGTGAGGGAAATAACGTGTCGGGGGACTGTGGTTCTCGCCGCTCAGGTCGGTACCGTTGTACATGGACAGAAAGCGGCGGTTCTGGGCGGAGGTTCCGTGAGCGTCGATCTGCCACTCGTCGAAAGGCAGCCCGGAGGACGCCAACTGCACACTGGCGTGGCAGTTCTGACAGTTGCCCTCCCGGCCGGCCGAGGAGAGGGCGCTGACCCAGGAATAGGAGGGATCGTCATCCTGGGTATGCCGCTTCAGCGTGATCACGACACCCGCGTCCCCTGGCTTGGCGGTCACCGGGCCGGCGATGTAGTAGCCTGGGGCCCAGGCCGTCAGCGCGACGCTGATGCGGTCCGGCAAGCCCCGCAACGTGAATCCGCCGGCAGCACCGCTCTGTGCGGCCACGGTGGTTGCCTGGGCCCGCACCGTGGCGCCGGAGACAGGCCCCGAAGCATCGCGGACGGTACCGGCGATCTCCTTCGGACTCTGAGCGGTGGACAGCGCCGCCAGAGCGGCGATGCAAAGTGCCCATCTCCAAACCGCGGGATGCATCCTCATCGAACGTGAATCCTCACCGTGTTGGCGCGGCGGCCTGCCACCGTGAGAACAACCTCCGCCTCGCCGCGGCCGGCCAGCGTGCGGGGCAGTCGCACATTAACCTGATCGAGACCAGCGAACTGCCCTTGCGCCCCGACTCCGGTCACGAGCGCTTCAATGCCACCGATCTGCACGGTCGTGTTGGCCAGGCTGGCTCGTCCGCGAATCCCCGTGCCGAACAACAACAGAATCACCTGGTCGGTTTCCGCGCCGAGATCGATCGGAGAGGCGGCACAACTGCCGGCGCAGGCGCCACACCGAAAGACGTATTCCCAGGTCTGCACGCCATCGGCGGCGATGCGGAGCGCCACGGCGGCGGGCACGCCCTTGCCATCGGCATTGGCCGTGAACAGAGCCGGCGAGACCGGCTCGATGCGGAGATCGCCTCGCGCCAACAGGCGTCCCTGTTTGAACACGCGAATGACTCCCTCCCCTTCCCCGAGAGCAGGAGGCACCAGGAAATTGATCTGGCCTGGCGAGACAAGGAACAGCGAAGGGTTCAGTTCGACCCCGGCGGAATCAGTGAGTGAGAGGCTGATTCCTCCAACAGTCGCCGGGAGGCTCGAACTGGGCGCAGTCTCGGTGTGGTCGGCAAATCCTGCGCCGAATACACTGGCAATTGAGTCGGGCGCAACGCCCGCGTCCTCCAGGTAACTGGCGGCCGAAGTGACGCGGGCTACGCCGGTTCCGGCGGATGTCAGGTCCAGGCGAAAGACTCCCTCTCCTTCCGTGGCGGCGTACAGAGTGCCGCCGTCGGAGGAAATAGCCAGCGCCTTCACCGCACGCATACTGAGGTTTCGATCGACAGCCAGCCACAGCTTTCCGCCGTCCTTCGAGCAGTGCACGCCTGTGCGAGTACCGCCGGCATAGACGGTCTGCGGATTCACGGGATCGATCACGATATCGCGTACGGAGGCTGTGGAGTCCATGCCCGTGCTGGCGACCTTCCAGGTTGCTCCCGCGTCCGTGCTCTTGTAGAGACCCCCGCCTTCCAGGCCCGCGTAGACCACGGACGGATTCACCGGGTCGATGGCGAGCGAGCGGACATCGAGTGTGCTCAGCCCTTGGTTGATTCCTCGCCAGGACTGCCCTCCGTCCATCGAAACAAGGACGCCGCTCTTGAGCGTGCCGGCATACACGATGCTCTCGTGGCGAGGGTGAACGGCAAGCACGTTGATATTCTGTCCTGACATGCTGGCGTCATTCGTGTCCTGCCAAGTGATTCCCCCGTCGAGTGATTTGAAAACGCCGAAGCTTCCACCTGCCGTGCCCGCCTCGATGCGGTTTCGCTCGGTGCACATGCCGGCGTAGACCGTGCGCGGATTCGATGGCGCAAAGACGAGCGCCTTGAAACCGTGACGGGAGTCAATCGCACCGGTGACCTGCGGATGACGAAAGACCCTTTGCCAGTTGCGGCCGCGATCGGTGCTCCGCAACAGGTTGCCCTGGTGTTCATCCGAGATCAGCACAGTGGAGACTTCACCGGGATCCAAGGCTACGGAATACCATTCCGCAAAGACGGCCGGCCCATTGAGGAGACCGATCCAGTGGGAACCCCTGTCGACGCTGCGAAACGGACCCGAGCGGCCAATCACGTACAAGTTCCCGTCATCCCGAGGATCGAGAGCGATTCGATGCAGTTGCGCGCCGGTGTAGCCCTGGCTGGCGACCCGCCAGGTTTTGCCGCCGTCCTCACTGAGGAAGTTCCCGCCGCCGTAGTTGTTGATGAAGACGCGATCCGGATCGCGCGGATCGACCTGCAAGTCAATGGGGACCCCGCAGCGAATTCCGGGCGGGCCATAGTAGTGGTTGGGCGGGCCGCCGGAGCGGATCGCCCACGTCACTCCGCCGTCCTCACTGCGATAGAACGCACTGGCGCTGCCAGCGTAGGCGATGCGGGAGTCGGACACCGCGAACTCCACGGACCCGATGATGTCCTGGATGAGCGCCCCGGATGTTGCCCCTACTCCCCGGCGCCAGTGGGCGCCCTGGTCGGTGGAGAGATAGATACCGGCCTCCGCCAGATGCTGATTCATGCCGGTACCGGCCAGCAGAATGTCCGGGTTCTGCGGATGGAGGAACAGCGATCCGACGTACAGATTTCCGAGGCCGTGGCTTTGATTCAGAACCCTCCAGGTTTGGCCGCCATCAGTGGTCTTCAGAATGCCGACTCCGCCCGCCTCGCCGTGAACAAGATCCGAATTGGCGGCTTCGCGGTCAAATATGCCGGTAGAGACGTAGATGACGGCTGAGTCTCTTGGGTCGATCCAGACATAGCGAGCGAGATTGTCTCCTCTCCAGATCGCCGTCCAGTTCTGCCCGCCATCGCGGGTTCGATAGACAACACCCTTCGTGCGGTCGAACTCCTTGCCCGGAGAGTTCTTTCCCGCCCACGCATAGCTGGAGATCTCCGCGGCGGCATAGACAGTGTTGGAGTCCTTGGGATCGATCGTAATGCCGCGGAAGGAGATGCCGGAGCGCTCCACAACTCCGTTGGTCTTTTCCACCCACGTCTTCCCTCCGTCGGCGGATCTGAAGATCCCGCGAGTGTCCTGCGTTCCGATCCAAATCACGTCGGGATTGTGCGGATCGATGGTTAAAGAGAAGACGGGCACGGCGTTGCCGGATGTGCCGGTCTGCGTTGTTACGCCTTGATTCGAGGTGTGCCACCTGCGACCGCCATCAACGCTTATGTTGACACCGCTGAATGTGTCGGTCACGAACATGATGTCGGGGTTGTCAGGCCCCATGCGGACGTCGTAGCCTAGACCTCCAATCGGGCCGCCCACCTTGATCCAGGCCGGAAACACCGGCTGCGGAGGGCCGCTGATCTCGACGTCATCGACAAGCACCTGGGAGTCGGCCAGGCACTCGAACGCTATGCCGCCCCAGGACATCGGATCGGGATCCGTGTAGTCCAGCTTGAGGACGCCACCCAGGTACACCTTGATGCTCGCCCCGACGCCGACAATCTCGACCTCGTGCCAACTCCCCAAAGGGTAGATTTCGCTTGTTGACTTGACGATCCCGCCGGCTGTGCAGTCAAGCGGCGTCCTCGCCAGTTGCAGCCCGGAGCTGTGGAATGGAACAAAGTAGCGGCCGCACCCGTTCAGCCGGTAGTTTATGTGAACTCCGCCCTGGACGAGCTTCACCCGGCTCCGAAAGCGAAAATCGCTCCACCCCCGGCTTGGCAGGTTCAGCCAGGCGTGGCCCTGCCCGGAATACACCGTATTCCCGGCGTCCTTCACGCGGCGCCAGGAAGCGCTGGTGCTCTCGGTCCAACCCAACTGCCAGGAAGACGCGCTGCCTTCAAAATCATCCTGGAGCAGCGTAACCCAGTTGGACGGCTGCGGCGCGGCCGCGAACGCAGGGAGAAGCGTGAAGACAAACCACAAGCCATGTCTGGCCGGCGGCAACATCGCAACGTGGCTTCCCACAGATCCCTCCAAACGATTCTAGCCGCCGGACTTGCACGGGACAAGAGCCTTTTGCGGGTCTGTGGCGGTGGCTACCGTCTTGCCGGCGCTTCGCGGAACTGGAGCCAGCCGCCAACCGCCGCCAGCAGCGCGCCCAGCACGTACAGCAGCGCCCATTGGAACCCGGTCCAACCGTCGAACAGGTAGGAGGAGAAGAAGAAACCGCGGATCATCAGCGCCAGCACCGCGACCGTCCACACCAGGAACAGCACCCGCAGAATTCGCGTCACGGCCAGCCCGATGACGATGAGACCAGCCAGTCCCAGCGAGAGCAGCCACCAGGTCAGAGTGGCGCCGGTCCAGGGAAGCATGTCGAGCCGGAGGTTGTGCATCCCGTTGAGGAACGCCACGAGCGAAAGGCCCAACAGGAACAACGCCAGAACCAAGTGGTAAAGATAGCTATAGAACTTGACGATCATTCCGATCACTCTCACCGGATTTCCTCCGCGAACTCACGAAGAACAAACATTGTAACAGTTCGGAGCGCCTTCCTGGACAGCCGGGTCCGGAACTCACTGCCCCTCATCCCCGCCGCGCCTCCTCCAGGGTGCGGAAGAACAGGTCGATGTCCCGCGGGCGTGTGTGGATGTGCGTGGCCACGCGCATCCTCTGGCCGCCGTAGATCCAGATCCGGCGCTTGGCGCACAGAGCGTCGAAGGCCTTGGATAACGCCGGCTTAATGCGGAACGTCACCAGCCCGGCGTAAAGCCGGTGATCCTCGGCCGACAGCATCTCAAGATCGCTCTGCCCGCGCGCCTGCTCGTAGACCTGCCGGGCCAGTTGGTGGATGCGCGCGTAGACCCGCTCCGGCCCGAGCGCCTTGAGGAACCGCAGCCCGGCCATCAGGCCTTCGATGACGGCGCGGTTGTTGGTGCCGATCATCATGAAGCGTGCGGCATTTCTCTTGCGGTCGCCCCACCCTCCGCAGGTGACCAGCGGCCAGAGCCGCTCGAGCATTTCCGGGCGGCCATAGAGCAACCCGCTGCCGGCGGGGGCGAACAGCCACTTGTGGGGGCTGCCGGCAAAGTAGTCGCAGCCCAGCTCGCTCAGCCGAACGGGAACCTGCCCGTTCATGTGCGCCCCGTCCACCACCGTGATGACACCCTTGGCGCGCGCCGCGCCGCAGATCTCACGCACGGGCATGATGAGGCCCGTGGTGGTCAGGATGCCACTGAAGCTCACCACCCGCGTGCGCGGGCCGATGGAGGAGACCAACAGGTCGGCCAACTGCGCCGCATCGCGCGGCGGAAGCGGGATCTTGATCTCACGGACCGTGATCCCCTGCCGGGCCTGCCGCATCAGCCAGGGCTCGCGGCCGCTGGGATGCTCCTGGTCGGTGAGCACGACCTCGTCGCCGGGTTTGAGATCGATGCCGTTCACGATGACGTTCATCGCCGCGGTGGCGTTGTGCGTCAGCGCCAGTTCGTCCTTGCCGCATCCAAGGAACTCGGCCAACTCCGCCCGCTCAGCGTCGAGCGTTTCATAGCCCCAGCGCGGGTACTCGTCTTTCACCAGTCCGGCGGCGTTGTTCACGTAGCCGGTCACGGCCTGGACCACCGGCCGCGGCGCGATGCCCAGGCTGCCATTGTTGAGGAAAGCGCGCCAGCCGGGCAGAAGAAACTGCTCCTCGCGGATCCGGTTCCAATACTTCTCGGGGTCCGTTGCGGCCAGCGCCGCATCGGGCAGCGGGCGCGCCTCACCGCTCATCGTCGCCGGCAGGCCGAACAGCGCCGCTCCCGCCAGAATCTGTCTTCGTCTCATGGGGCCCTGTAGCGGATTATAATGCCCCCAGACGCCATGCAACGAATCTGCTTTCTGCTGAAGGTCAAGAAGGACCGTCTCGAAGAGTACAAGAAACGCCACGCAGCGGTCTGGCCCGACATGCTCCAGGCGCTGCGCGAGACCGGCTGGCACAACTACTCGCTGTTCCTGCGCGAAGACGGCCTGCTGGTCGGTTACCTGGAGACCCCGGACTTCGCCTCCGCCCGCGCGGGCATGGCGGTGCGGGAGGTCAACGCGCGCTGGCAGGCCCAAATGGGCGAGTTCTTCGAAGCCCTGGAGGGGAAGCGGCCAGACGAAGGCATGGCGCCGCTCAAAGAGGTTTTCCACCTCGACTGAAGCCTGATACAACAGTGGTATGCTTCTGGCCCGGTGTACCGCTGTTCTGTGTCTGCTCGCAGCCGCTGGCGCGGCGAAGTCGCCCATCACGCACGAAACGCTCTGGCTGATGAAGCGCGTGGGCGCGCCCGTTCCAAGCCCCGATGGCAAATGGGCGGTGTTTTCCCTCACCGAGCCCGCTTACGACGAGAAGAGCCAGGTCTCGGACCTGTGGATCGTGCCCGCCGCCGGCGACGAGAACCCACGCCGGCTGACGTTCACCACGGGCCCGGAGAGCGGCGTCGCGTGGAGTCCCGACAGCCGCCGCATCGCGTTCTCTTCCCGCCGGGAAGGCGATGAAGCCGCCCAGATCTACGTTCTCGACATCATCCAGGGCGGCGAAGCCCAGCGGCTGACCTCGCTTTCCACCGGCGCTGCCAGCCCCCGATTCAGCCCCGACGGCGCGATGCTGCTGTTCATCTCCAGCGTTTACCCGGGCGCGGCCGGCGAGGAAGCGAACAAGAAGATCGCCGCCGAACGCAAGGCGCGCAAGTACAATGCGCGCGCCTATGACTCGTTCCCCATCCGGCACTGGGACCACTGGCTCGACGACCGCCGGCAGCA
>CAYOTD010000050.1:10921-13547 GCA_964406685.1 uncultured Solibacteraceae bacterium
ACATGCGGCCGCACGCTTTCGTGCAGAAGGCGGAGGTGGGCGCCAGAGCGCGCGACCTGCTTGCCGGGTCGAAGCTGGCGGCGACGCCCGGCTTTGCCGGCACCGAAACTCTCACCGGCCAGGAACTGGCGGCCGCCTGGGCGCCGGACGGAAGGTCCGTGGTGTTCGCCTGCTCGGTCAACCGCAACGAAGCGGCGTTTGCCGAAGTCCGGACGCACCTGTTTGAAGTCTCCGTGGAGGGCGGCGAGCCGCGACCCCTCACCTCCGGCGCGGACAGCTTCAGCCAGCCGCGGTTCCGCCCCGACGGCAAGGCGCTCTACACGCTTTCCCGCCGCGGCGGCGATGGCAAGAGCTATCACCTCTCGCGGCTGGCCATGCTCCCCTGGCCGGCCTCCGGCGCGCCCAAAAGGATTACTCCCGAGTTCGACCGCTCGGTTGACGCCTTCGCCTTCACGCCCGAGTCCCGGACCTTGTACCTGTTGGCCGAAGAGGCCGGACATGTGAAGCTGTTCACCCTCGCCGCAGAGGGCGGCGCGGTCAAGCCGGCTTTCGAGATTAGGGCCGGTGCATACTCCGGACTCGCCGTCCCCGAGAAGGCCGCCGCGCCCGTCCTGCTGGCCAACTGGGAGAGTTCCATCAACCCGGCCGAGTTGGTTCGCATCGACCCGCGCGCCGGCACTCACACGCTGCTCACCGGGTTCAACACCGCCGCCGCGGCCGGAATCGACTGGCAGGCCCCACGCCACTTCTGGTTCGACTCGAGGCGCGGCAAGCGAATCCACAACATGGTGGTTCTGCCGCCCGCCTTCGACGAGAGGAAGAAGTATCCGCTGGTGGTGATGATCCACGGCGGGCCGCATTCCATGTGGCGCGACGTGTTCTTCTTGCGCTGGAACTACCACTACATGACCTCGCCCGGCTACGTGCTGCTGATGACCGACTACACCGGTTCGACCGGTTACGGCGAGCAGTTCGCGCAGCAGATCCAGTTCGACCCGCTCAAAGGCCCCGGCGAGGAGATCGACGAGGCCGTGGACCAGGCGCTGAAGCGGTTCCCCTTATCGACGGCGCGCGCGCCTGCGCCGGCGGCGCCAGCTACGGCGGCCACATGGCCAACTGGCTGCAAGCCACCACGACGCGCTACCGGTGCCTGTTCAGCCACGCCGGCCTGATCAACCTGGAATCGCAGTGGGGCACCAGCGACACCATCTACCACCGCGAGGTCTCGGCCGGCGGTCCGGTGTGGGAGCAGGGCGCCGTCTGGCGCGAGCAGAACCCGATCCGGTTCGCCAGGAGCTTCCGCACGCCGATTCTGCTCACCATCGGCGAGAAGGACTACCGCGTGCCGCTCAACCAGACCATCGAGAACTGGAGCGTGCTACAGCGACTGCGCATTCCCAGCCGTCTGGTGGTGTTTCCGGAGGAGAACCACTGGATCCAGAACGGGGAGAATGCACGCTACTTCTTCGGCGAGTTGTTCGCCTGGTTGAAGAAACACCTGGAGTAGACCGCTACCGCGCGGCCAGCAGCGCGCGCAGGTGTCGCGCCCGCTCCGGGGAGCGCAACTGGCGCAGCGCCTTGGCCTCGATCTGGCGGATGCGCTCGCGGGTGACGTCGAACTCCTGGCCGATCTCTTCGAGCGTGTGCTCCCGCTCGCAGCCGATGCCGAAACGCAGCCGGATGACCTTCTCTTCCTTGGGAGACAGGGTCTTCAGGATGTTGGCCGTCTCGTCGCGGACGTTGGAGTCGATGACGGCGTCCACCGGCGACCCCACCCAACGATCCTCGATCAGATCCCCGAGCGCGGACTCCCCGTCGCGGCCCACCGGGGTTTCCAGCGACACCGGGTCTCGCGAGATGGTCTTCAGTTTCTGGACCTTCTCCACCGGGATGTCCATGCGCCGGCTGATCTCTTCGTTGGTCGGAGCCCGGCCCAGTTCCTTTTCCAGCTCGCGCGTGGCCCGCAGGAACTTGTTCATGCTCTCGTTCATGTGAACGGGGATGCGGATGGTGCGCGACTGGTCGGCGATGGCGCGCGTGATCGCCTGGCGGATCCACCAGGTCGCATAGGTGGAGAACTTGTAGCCGCGCCGGTACTCGAACTTGTCCGCCGCGCGCATCAAGCCGATGTTCCCTTCCTGAATCAGGTCAAGCAGATGAAGGCCCCGGTTGACGTACTTCTTGGCCACCGAAACCACCAGCCGCAGGTTGGCCTCGACCAAATCCTTCTTCGCCCTCTCGGCTTCGATCTCGCCCTGGCGGATCACCTGGAGGCTGTGACGCAGGTCGGTCAGCGACGCGCCAGCCACGGTTTCCCGCTTCCGGATCTCACGGCGCAGCTCCCGAATCCGGCTCTGGAACGTGCTGGCGGAGCGCTCTTCCAGCTTGCGCAGCTCGGAGTCCAGGTGCGTCAACTCGTCCACCGCACGCTCGATCTCCTTGGAGAACAGGCGCCACTTGGACGGCAAGAACGGAACCCGGCGGATGGCGCGCGCCACCTCGACCTCGCAGCGCAGCATCTTCCACTGGGCCCGCCGGCGCCCCTTCTTGTTCGTCGCCTGGACGCCGCTAAGCTTCTCCTCAAGCTGCTGCCGCTTCTTGTGGAGCAGGATGAGGCCGCCGAACT
>CAYOTD010000051.1:0-13532 GCA_964406685.1 uncultured Solibacteraceae bacterium
GTAGTTGGCGTGCAGTTCCTGGTGGACGGGGTGGCGTCGGGCAGTGAAGACACGGTTGCGCCTTATAGCGTCTCGATCAACACGACGACGCTGAGCAACGGGCCCCACACCATCGCGGCGCGAGCGCGGGACGCGGCGGGGAACACCAGGACCTCGACGGTGGTGAGCGTGGCGGTGAACAACGCCGACACCACGGCGCCGGCGGTATCGCTGACCTCGCCGGGGGCGGGGCAGACGGTAACGGGGACCATTACGGCCACAGCGACGGCGACGGACGCGGTGGGTGTGGTGGGAGTGCAGTTCCTGGTGGACGGAGCGGCCTCGGGCAGTGAAGACACGGCGGCGCCCTACAGCGTGTCGATCAACACGACAACGCTTGCCACCGGGCCCCACACCATCGCGGCGCGAGCGCGGGACGCAGCGGGGAACACCAGGACCTCGACCGCGGTGAGCTTCACCGTCAGCAACACGGACCGGGCGGGGCCGACGGTGGCGATCACTTCACCGGCGGCGGGGCAGACGGTCTCGGGGACGATCACGGCCACGGCCACGGCGACGGACAGCTCAGGGGTTCTGGGCGTGCTGTTCTACGTGGATGGGCAAGCGTGGGGAGCGAAAGACACGGTCGCTCCTTATACTGTCACCATCGACACCACGACGCTCACCAACGGTGTGCACACCATTCTGGTGATGGCGCGGGACGGCGCGGGCAACAACAGCTCTTCCGCCGCGGTGAGTTTCACTGTCTCCAATGTCGCTTCGCGAGCCTCCGCCCGGCCTCTCCGGGCGGTTCCAGGCGGGGCGGTAACAACGCTAGCCGCCGCTGTCGGGCAGTTTCTCCCAGACCGGGCCGTCGTCGGTGACCTGGATCTCCTGCACCCGGTTGAGCAGCGGAGAGACATCCGGCGGCATGGCGGTGCGCGAGAACCGCAAGCCGGCGGGGATGGACTCTTTGTGAAATGCCAGTCGGGCATATCCACGTTTGGCGTGTAGCAGCGTCACCGTGAACTGCCCGGCGGTTTCCGCCACCTGCGCGACAACGTCCGGCTCGGAGGCGTTGCGTGCCTGCAATACGTGCAGGAAATAGCAGCGCTCGCCGCCCCTGGTTTCCACCTCGAGCCGGTGTTGGCCGATGGGCCCTCCTTCGACCACGACCCGGCGCACGGGGGTGGCGGGCACCAGCGTGATGAGGCGTAGCGCCTGGTCGCCGGTCACGCCCAGCGCCGTGTTGGCGCCGTCGAGAGTGGGAGCATTCTCAAAGTGCGCCAGAAACGTCCGCGGCACCTCGGCCGCCGCGTGGGTGTAAACCCGGTCGAAGATCATCAGCGTTTCCAGCGGCCGGAGAAAGAGGAACTCCCGCTCCACGCGCGCCGCCGCGGGGTTGTCTCTTTCGCGGCGGTGGCGGGAGTTGGTCTGGTCGTTGCGGTAAGCGAGGCTCAGGTCCACGGCGGCGTAGACGTGCGCGGCGCGGGTCTCCAGCCGTTTGAGCACCGGTCGGCCGTTGCGTTCGCCGTCGGCCAGGCCCTTTCCGTTGACCAGCAGTCCGTTGTGGGCGGCGGTGTTGTAGGCCTCGACCATGCCTTGTCCGCCCGGTCCAACCACGCGGTCTGAGTAGCCGGTGGATTCCCGCGACAGCCAGCGGCCCTTGCGCCAGATCTGCCAGTTTCCCTGGTCGGCGTGCTCGTGCGAGCCGCCGGAGACGGCGCCGAGCTGAAGATGGATTACGGTGGCGTCGCGGTCCCAGGAAGTTCGCGCGTAGAGATGCTGCGGTCCCGGGGCGAAGTAGTCCAGAGGGAGGGAAAGAAAAGGACGCTCCGGACCGCGCGTCTCGACGGCGGCGACAAAAGGCGGGCGGACGGCGGAGGTGTTCTTCAACCACTGGCGGGCATACTGCCCGGCGGGCCGGTCGCGCCACAATTGGGCCACGGTCGAGACGAAGGTGCCGTATTCCACGGATTCGGCCGACCCGCCATGGCGGAAGAACTGGTCGTCCCCCAGCGGGAAGACTTCCCACCGCGGAGGCCCGCCCGCCGGGCGTGCCGTGGGCGCGGGGGGCGTAGCGTACAGCAGCCAGAACAGCGCTTCCCGGAAGAACTTCGTCTCGGTGAACAGGGGCCGGCCGGCCAGGTGCGCCGTCATCAAGGGAACGCTGGCGTACTGCAACAGGTAGCGGCCGTACTGGCTGCCTTCCAGAGGCATGCCGCCGCGGGCCGGTCCGCCGGCATGGGGCAGGAACGAGCCCTGCCAGCGCATCTTCAGGGCGTGTTCGAGGAAGGTGCGCGCCGCCGGGTTCTCGTGGTAAGTGGCGATGCCCCACTCCAGCTCGTTGCGCAAGTAACCCCAGAAGTAATTGCTTTGCGGCATCTCCAGGCCGCCCCAGGACTTGTGCCGCAACGCCTCCAGGTAGCCGTTCCAGCGCTGGATGAAAGCCTCCCGCTCGGCCGGAGGGAACTGGTCGTAGCACCAGTCGAAGATCAGAATGGCCGCCTCGCCATACCAGCGCGCCTCGTTGCTGGAGGTGCGGGAGGTGTCGAAGGCGAGGGAGGCCGCTCCGGCGATGGCGGTGCGGGCGGCGCCGGTGTCGCCTTTCATCAGGTACCGGAAGGCGAACCCGAGGTAATCGTCGCGGCGGATGGCAGGCTGATTGCGGGAGTACCAACCACGGGCGACCGCCAGCCGCTCCGGAGTCCACCACAATCGCGGACGGGTGGCGGGAATGTTGAGCCCAAAGGCCGAGGGCGCGGCTCCCGGAAGCCGGACAAGGCAGGGCCAGGTCAGGGGCAGGGAGAACATTCGGCGGCGAAGTGTATCCATACAGGGTGTTTCTCCTCTTCGGATTCGCTTCCGGGGAGCGGCTCGCCTCCCGGCGCGAAACGCGGAATCAGGAAATAAATGGCATGATATGCTGTTGAAGGCAATATAGCAGAATCATCCCGTCTGGCAATATCAGGAGACAAGGTTGGTTATCGATCACCTCGGCGTGGCGGTCAAATCCATGGAAGCCGCGATCGAGCGATGGCGGATGCAGTTTGGCTACCAGCCGGTTACTGCGCCGGTGGTGAATACACGGCAGAAAGTGCGGGTCGTGTTTCTGGAAAAGCCGGGATCTCTGCCCATCAAGCTGATCGAACCGGTGGATTCGACGTCCCCCATCTTCGCGTTCACCCAGCGCGGCGGCGGCCTGCATCATCTCTGTTTCCGCGTGGAGAGTCTGGAATCCGCCTTGCAGGAGCTTCAGACCGCCGGCGGAAGAGTGATAGCACCGCCCCAGCCGGGCGAGGCTTTCGACAACGAGCTCATTGCCTTTGTTCTGGCGCAGCCCGGCCTGAATGTCGAATTGATCGACACCGGCAAACGGGCGGGCCGGCTTCAGGCCTCGGAGGGAGGGTCTTAAGTGGGAGCCATCGCGCCGGATCAACCATGACGTACCGACCGATCCCCATGCAACCGGACCAGCACCGGGCGGAGGTGCTGACCCTGTGGACCCAAAACATGTCGGACGCACGCATCGCCGAGGTGGCCGACTCGCGCTTCGACTGGTATTACGACCGGAATCCCGAGGGCCGGCCCACCACCACTCTGCTGTTGGACGGCGACTCCAGCCAGGCGGTCGGCTGCGGTTCCTTCTTCCTTCGCAAGATCGTGGTGGACGGAGCGGTCCTGCGCATCGGGATAATGTCCGATTTTGCGGTAAGCAGCGCGCACCGCGCGGCCGGACCGGCCATCGCCATCCAGCGCTTCCTGACCGAGGCCAGCCGGGAGGCGGGAGCCGATTTCCTGGCGACGTATCCCAACCGGCCCGCCGAGCCGATTTTCAAACGGGTCGGCTATCAGACCGTGGGGAAGTCGTCGCGTTGGGTCAAACCGCTGCGCCCTCGCAAGGAAATCGGCCGGCGCTTCTCCAACCCGGTGATCGCGGCCGCCGCCGGAGGCGTTGTGGGCGCCAGCCTGGCCACTCTGGATCTGGGCCGCATCGCCCGGCTTCCTTCTCCGCTGCGGAGGCTGCGCGGAGTCTACCTGGATTCCGCCGACGCCCGGTTCGACGCTCTTTGGGAACGGGCTCGCACCGCGCACCGGATCACCGGCGAGAGGAGTTCGGCCTATCTCAACTGGAGATACCGGGACTTCCCTTCGGTCCAGTACCGCTTCTTCGGTCTGCTGGACCAGGCCGGCGAGCGACTGCTCGCCTACCTGACTTACTTCGTCAACGCCCAAAACGCCTCGATCGTCGGCGACCTGTTCGGCGAGAGTTCCGAGAGCGCGATGGAAACGCTGCTGCTGCGCTTCAGCGCCGGCGAGCGCCGGGCCGGGCGCGAATCCGTCTGCCTGGACTATCTGGGGCTGGATTCCATCGGCGAGCGGCTGAGCCGGATCGGCTTCTACTCCCGGCCGGCGGAGCGTTCCCTGTTGGTCCATCTGAACCCGGCGTTCCCGGAGCGGCTGAAGAGCGTGGTCCTGGATAAGTCGAACTGGTTCACCCTGGACGCCGAGATGGACATCTGAGGGACGCCGTCTTAGTAAGGCAGCAGAACCAACTCCGAGTACAGCTTGTCGATAAGGCGCGGTTCAACCTTCAGGCCGTAAGCATGCACCGGCCGCGGGAGCGGGCGTCCCTGGGGAGCTCCGGGGCCGAGAATCCATTCGTCGGCCGCCAGGGCGAGGGTCCGGTCCCGGAGCAGGATGCCCCACTTCAGCCGCTCCCAGTGGCGGAAGGCAAGCTTCGGATCGCTCAGAAACAGGATGTCGCTGGCGTGGAAGTACTGCTTCCGGATGTGGGCGGTCGGCCAGTTGCCCAGCAGCACGGAACGAAGCAGACGGCACCGCTTGGTGACGATGTAGCAGTAACGATCGCCCGCCACGATCAGGTGGTGGCCGCAGCCCCAGGGGAGATGATCGCGCAGGATCTGCCGGTGCTCGTCGTTCAGGTAGGGAAGAATGAGGCCGGCGTCGTGGAGGATCCGCACGCCTCCCGCCAGCAGCGTGCGGAGGTTGGCGCCGGGGCGGAATACGATCTTGTGCTCGCTGATCCGCTGGAACCCCAGGCCTTCCAGCAGCCGGGCGGCGGCGCGATTGGCGGAGAAGGCGGTAAACAGGAACGGCCCCGAGTGAAGGACGGCGTCTCCCAGCAGCTTCGTGTAGCGCAGCCCGCCACCCCCGGTTCCCCGCCGTTTGCGTCCCTGATAATCGGGGTGCAAACACAGTGTGGTGAGATTGCAGAGCGTGTAGGATTGCCCCATCAGGCGGCGAGTCGAATAGACGGTTCCGACATAGCCGATAATCCGCTCCCCGTGCGCCAGGACGAACCCAGGCGTGTGGGGGGCTTCCGGCATCCATTGGTGGGTCAACAGATTCCGTAGCGTCCCCGGGCTGTGCTCGCGGGCGAACTCGTCGCCGCGGATCAGGTCAAGGATGGCGTCAAGATCGCGCATCTCCGCCGGGCGGACGATGACACTCTCCTGTGGCTGCGTCGGCGTCTCGGGTTGCCTCATGTTTGCGGTGTTAGTGCCCCACGATTCCCAGCGCGGCTCACGTTGCCGCAGAGCGAAGTTGCTGCATGACTCGCCCCGTCGTTCTACTTACTATACCAGCGGCCATGCTCCGGCCGCGTTCAATTTGTTCGAAACCGCGGATGCCCCAGGCGAATCGCCTCGATACCGAACAGACGATCCATGCAGTCGGCGCGATTCAACGGAATTTGCCGGCGGGGCAAACAATGCATGTAGTCGCGATGCCGGCGAAACACATTGCCGCGCCGCGTAGTGCAAGCGGTCTGGTAGCCGGCGGCGCGGGCCAGTTCGAATTCGCGCGGACCGCAGGAGGCCGCATCGCCGAACGGATAGACCAGGTGGCGCGGCCGGACGCCGATCCAATCTTCCAACAGCCGGCGGCTTTTCTCGAATTCGTGGCGCACCTCCGCCTCGGTCAACTCCGCCAATCGCCGATGGCTGAACGCGTGGGAGGCGATGGTCACCAGCGGGTCGCCGGCCAGGGTTCGCGCCTGTTCCACCGAAAGCGCATCGCGGTCCAGCAGGCGTTTCAAATCGATCTCGTAGCGGTCGAACAGCCGCCGGAGGAACAGGTAAGCGCGGCCGCCCAACCGGTGGCAGAGCGCGTCCAGCCGATCGAAGGTCGCGCGTTTCTCGGCAAAGCTCCCGGCCGGCAGGCTGGCGGCCGGGATTGTCTCGACCTCGGGCACTTCGACGACGGTCTCTCGCAGGATGATCTCTTCCAGCCCGCCCCACCAGTAGAAAAGAGTCCGGTCCAGCGCGCTGGGGAGCAGCGCGGTCATGAGCGGAACGTTGTATTTGCGAAACAGCGGAAGCGCCAGCTCGAGGTTGTCGGCGTAACCGTCGTCAAAGGTAAAGCAGACGAAGCGGCGGGAGCCGCACGGCTCGAGCAGTCTCCGCCGCATCGTGTCCATGTCGACGGCTTCCCAGCCCAGCCGGAGGATAGTTCTCAGGGCGTCTTCCAGGACGTCCAGAGAGACGCTGTAGCCGGGATAGAGGGAGACGTTTTCCGGGCGGGTCACCCGGTGCAGCATGAAGATGATTCCCTCGCCGGCGTAGGCGCGCCCGGCCAGGCGGTAGAGGCCGGAGGGGTGGCCGATCCACTCTCCGCAGCGAGCCAGGAAGTTGATGAGGGCCGCGCGCGATCCGCGCGACAGCCGGCTCGGCCGGGCGCCCGTGGCCGGGAGATTGTCCGTGGATGATTCGGACAGCGATCTCATTTCAGTAGTCGATCCCTGAACTCCGCCGCCAGCGTCCGATACCGCGCGGGAGCGAAAGTCGGCGACGGCCAGCAAAGCAGCGAGCGGGTCAGGTGGCGCAGGCAGGACTGGTTCCGCTCCCGGTCCGAGATGGCCGCGCGATAGTACATGCGGCTCAAAATGCGCAGCTTCCACAAGAATCGGGACAGGCCCTTCAGATCCACCAGGAGGGAATCCAGAATCGAGAGTTCCGTCGCCAGCATGGCCGAGCCGCTCTTGCTCATGCTGTTCGGGTGCTCGTATACCTTGACCAGCGGAACGTCTTCCACCGCGGTGACCTTTCGCCCGCGCACGAAACGGATGGCGAATTCCCAATCCTCGACGCATCGCAACTGCTCGCTATAGCCGCCGCTGGCCAGAAAAACGTCGCGTCTCACCAGGGTCGCGCAGGGCGTGATGGGTGACCGGAGGCGGATATTGGGCCAGAGCTTCTCTGGTGGATCCGGGGCGATGAAATGGGTGTCGCCGTTGGGCGTCCTCCACAGCGGGCCGCCGTAGCACAACACGGCTTCCGGGGCGGCGCGCAGAGCGGCCATCTGGCGCTCGGTCTTGTCGGGAAGCCACTCGTCGTCATCGTCCAGAAACGCCACCCAGGTGCTGGTCGCTTCCCGGACGCCGGCATTGCGGGCGGCCGACAGTCCCTGGTTCCGCTGGTAGAGGTAGCGCACCGGTGGGCCGTACCGCTCCACCACTTCCCGCGTGTTGTCCACCGAGCCGTCGTCCACGACCACCACCTCGTCGACCGGTAGGGTCTGAGCCAACACGCTGTTGATCGCCCGGGGCACGAGCGAGGCGCGGTTATAGGTGGGGATGATGGCGCTGATGCTCAAACGATCACTCTCCGTCTCTGGCCGCGAGGCTGGAGACGAGTCCCAGCCGTGATGGTTTCGAACGTCTTTTGCAATCCTGTCTCCAAACAAACCAGTTGTTTCCATCCCAGCGCCCTCAGCTTCCGGTTGTCGAACCCAGTCCGGTTCCACAGGCATTGGGCCCGGTAAGGTGTTAGAAACGCGGGCAATTGACCCTTGGAACGGATGTGATACCACTCGAACAATCTCGCCATCGCCAGGGCGCCAAAGCGTGGGAAGCGGACGGTTCGCAGCTTTTCGACATTCTTTCGATATTCCCGTAGGTACTGCCCGCAGGTGGGCAGATCGTTGTCATGCACGTTATAGACCTCGTCGGAGGTGGGGTGAGGGCTGTTGCCGGCGATCACGATGGCGTCGGCGCAATTGTCGACATAGGAAAGCGGTAGCAGATTCTTCCCCCCGCAATGCAGAAAAAACCACGGGAACCGCAGCCCGATCCGAGGGGATAGCCCCCCGCCGCCCGGCCCGTAGATCACCCCCGGGCGGAGCACCACCAGTTGGAACCCGGCGCGCCGCTGGTAGTCGTGAAACAACCTCTCCTGCCACAGCTTTCCGAAGGAATAGGGGTCGCGCTTCTCCGGGTGCGGCTCCAGCGGGGTGTTTTCATCCACCACGGCGCCGCGCGGGAGCCCGGCCACGCCATAGACGGAAAAGGAACTGGTAAGAATCACCTTGGGGACGCCTTCCGCCACCACGGCGTCCAGCAGGTTGCGCGAAGCGACTACCGTGTTCAGGACGATGTCGGCATAGCCGCCTTTCATCCCGGCAGCCAGGTGATAGACGGCTTCCACTCCGTGGACCGCAACCTGCGCGCTGGCGCGGTCGGCCAAGTCCCCGGTCACACACTCGATGTGAGCGTCCGGATAGCGCCGGCGGATCGCTTCCAGCCGGGCAAGGTCGGTGGAAGGGCGAACCAGGCAGCGGATGTCCCGCTGGCCGCGGGCGATCAGGCGCTCCAATAGCGACGACCCCAGAAATCCGGCTCCCCCCGTTACCAGGACTAGCATGCTTCGCTCCGCGCAGGCCCGGGAGCACAGGCCTGCTGGAACACATCGTCCATCACGGCGTTCACCCACAGGATATCGTCATAGGCGATGGGCGGGGGAGTATCGTTGAGGACGCTCTCGTAGAAGCGGCCGATCAGGCAGCCCAACCCGGCGTTGAAGTGATACTCCGAGCGAAGGAAACGCCTGAGGTTGCGGAATCCTTCCCCCAGGTATTGCCGCGCCTGGCCGAAGGCTGGCAACAGGCGGCCGATGGCGCTGGGCAGCTTGGGGCCGGCATCGAAGATGACCGTCCGGCAGACGTAATCGACATGGACGATCCGGCGCGTGCCGAACACGGTCAGGGTGTGGGCGGTGGGTTTGATGTTGGCCGAGAAGTTGGCGAACCCGGTTACCCGGTCTCCTTTCAGCAGAATCCGCAATTCGTCGGGCAGGGGAGTGTTCCCGGGGCCGGGCGGGCGGAAGCAGGAGGCCTGCGCCACCACCGCCGGCGGCCGGTTGCCGAAAAAGGGCGGGAACTTGTTCAGCAGGTGGTCGATGTTGTTCTGGAACAACTGCCCGGGCAGCTTCCGGACCCAGTGATCCGGGTTGGCCGCGATGGCGGCCCCGTAGGGCCCGGACAGATCGTAGCCGTAGAAGCTCTCCACGTGCACCGGTTCGCCGATGGCGCCTTCGGCGAGCAGACGCTGGAGCAGCAGGGCGGGCGGATCGAAGTTGACCCGCCAGCCGGTGGTCAGCTTTTTGCCGGCCGCCTGCACCAGCTCCAGCAGCCGCCGGGTCTCGTTCAGGGTGGGCGCCACGGGCTTTTCCACGAAGACATGGCAGCCGGCCTCCACCGCGCGCCGGGCCAGTTCCAGGTGCGATTGCGGCGGCGTGGTGATATGGAGCACGTCCGGGTGGACCTCGGCCAGCATCCGGTCGAGGGAGTCGTAATGCCGCGGGATGCCGAAACGCAGGGCGAGCTGCTCGGCCATCAGCGGCTCGGCGTCGCACACCGCCTCCAGGCGGCCGCTGGACAGCTTGGCGATCTCCTCGACGTGCATGTCGGCGAATTTCCCGCAGCCGACCAGTGCGACGCACAGTGACATGCTCAGTGCCCCTTCCCCATCAGCGCCTCTCCAGCGCGGCTTCCGGCCGGCCGGCTGCCAGCGCGCAGACTTCCAGCGTTTCCCGCGCCATGGTGGACCAGTCGCGCCGGTAAGAGCCGGCGATGCGGGCCTCGTCCCAGGTTCTCGCCAGCGCCTCGCGCAGCCCCGCCGCCAGCGCCCCGGCGTCGCCCGGAGGCGTCAGAATGCCGCACCCCTCGTCGACGATCTCCGGGATTCCGCCGACATTGCTTGCCACCACCGGACGGCCGCAGCTCAACGCCTCCAGGATGACATTGGGACAACCCTCCGAGTAACTGGGCAGGCAGAACAGATCGCAGGCGGCCAGCCACCGGGCCACCTCCGCGGGACTGCGCGCGCCCAGGAAATGCACGGCGTCCTCGATGCCGTTCTGCCGGCACTGGAGTTGCAGCTCCGGCGCCAGCGGTCCATCGCCGATCAGCGCCACCTCCAGCGGTTCGCCCGCGCGGCGCAGCGCGGCCGCGGCGTCCATCAGCTCGCGCAGGCCTTTCACCTCCACCAGGCGGCCGGTGAAGACCACCAGCTTCGCGTCCTGGCGAACCGGCAGTCCGACGCGCGCCGGGCCGCGTTCGGCGCGCTGGAACAGGCCGGCATCGCATCCGTTCAGGATGGCTCGTACCTTCTCCGGGGCGGCGCCCAGCCCAATGGCCTGCTGGCGCAACTCCCGGCTCTTGGTCACGACGAAGGTTGCCTGCTCGAGGGTCCGGATCACCAGTCTTCGCGTCCACGGGTCGGGGATGCGGCGCAGATCGGAGCCCACCGCGCCCACCACCACCGGAACGCCCAACTTGCGCCCGGCGCGGACCGCGGCGTTTCCCTCCGGGTAGACAATGTAGCTGAGGATCACCTCCGGGCGCAGCTCGCGCAGGTGCGGTAGCAGCCGCCCGGCGCACACCCGGCCGTTCAGGCCGCGGGAGATCACCGGCAGGGCGGGATAGCCGATATAGCGCACGTCGATGCCTTCCACCGTGTAACGCGGATCGTACCGCCGCAACAGGAAGCTCTTCGGGCGCAGGAAGCCGACATTGGGATACTGCGACCGCACCACGCAGACGGCAAGTTTCGCCATGCCGGCCAGGGCCTTCATCTGGTTGAAAATCGGCATGCCGGCGTGAGGTTCGGCGCTGGTCGGAAAATAAGAGACCACGGCGGCCACGCGGAGCGGGTCGGGGGCGGACGGCATGGCGTTACGGTCGGGCCGGCGCCGTTGCCGGCGCGGCGTCCGGCTGGACGGCGGACCGATTCTCAAACGTGTCTTTCAGACCTTGCAGCGCGCCGATGCGCGGCGTCCAACCCAGCTTCCGCGCGGCGGCGGAGCAGTCGAACGGACTCAGCGGCCGGCTGGACCGCAGGCGGTAGCGGGACAGCGGCAGGTTGATGTGCGTGAGGCGCGAAACCACGTCGGCGGCCACGGCCGCCCCCCACAGGAACAGCCGGGGGGTGTAAAGCACCTTGATCTGATCGCCGAAGGCGCGCTGGCAGAAGCCCACATACTGTCTCTGGGTAACGGGGGTGGGATCGACAAGCTGGAAAGTGCCGCCCAGGGCCTCCTCCCGCTCGGCCGCCGCCAGCAGCGCGTCCACGACGTCTTCCACGTACACCAGCGGCAACCGCAGCTCGCCCGACCCGACCACGATCCAGCGCCCCGCCAGGCCGATGGCGCCCGCAGGCGACGACCTCTCGGCGCCCCGCCCGAAGATCTGTCCCGGCCGCAGAATCACCGCCGGAAGCTGCCGGTCGCGGATGGCGTCCCGCACCATCCGCTCGGCTTCCAGTTTGGCTTGCGTGTAGTAGCCGCGCTGTTCGGCGCGCGGCTCCAGAGGGAACGATTCGTCCACCGCGGCGCCGGGCGTGTGGGCGGCGTGGTGAAGGTGAATGATCGAGCTGACGTAGACCAGGCGCTTGACGCCGTGGCGCAGACAGGAAGCGATGATATTGCGCGTGCCCCACAGGGTGCCGCGGTCGTGGTCCAGCTTGCCGCCGCGCATGGTGGCGCCGGCGTGGAAGACGACCTCGATCCCCTGCACGGCGCGGTCGACCGCGTCCGGGTCGCCCAGGTCGCCGTAGACCACCTCGACATCCGGGTCGGCCACCAGCGCCGGCATCGGACGCCGGGCCAGGACGCGAACGCGCTCTCCTCGTTGGCGCAGCCGCCGGAACAGCGCGCCGCCCAGAAATCCGGTCGCGCCGGTGACGAGAATCTTCGGCGCCACCGCGCCGGGGCGGGTGGCGAAGGCGCGCGCCTTGGCCTGTTCGGCCTCTTCGGCCGGCCGCGTGGCCCAATCGACCATGCGCCGGCCCTCTTCTGCCGTGACCGGAGGCGGAGCGCCGGCGGCCAGCGCCTCGTAGAATCGCGCCACCGAGACCTGAATGCCGGGGTTGGGCAGCAGGCTGCCGGTCACGAAGCGAAAGGCGTTGATCGGGACCCGCCACATGGTTCCCAGCGCGTTCATTCCGGTGCCGAACATCCGCACCAGCGGCTTGGGGGCGGGGAGGGTCCGCTCCATGGTCATGGTTTGCAGGTAGCAATCCACGCGCAGAATGGCCCGCGTGCCGTGCACGATCAGCTCGTTCTGCATCGGGCGCGCGTTCCAGGACAGGTAGAGATGCCCCATCCCTTTCTCGCACCGCGCCAGCCCGTGCCATTCGTCCAGAAACAGGTTGGGGTTCTGCCCGGTGGAGCGGAAGCGCACCTCGAGGTCCTCCACCGGCCCCAGAAACGCTTCCAGCAGATACAGGCCATGAATGCCGATATCCTCGAACGGGTAGGCCGCCTTGCGGTAGGGAGCGGGCACCGGCCCCCCGGCGTAGGGCGGATAATCCGAGTTGCGCAGGAAGTGAACCGCCAGGATGTCGCCGCAGGCGCCCGACCGGGCCAGTTCGATCGCTTTGAGAACCACCGGGTCCATGCGCGCCGAGTGGTTCACCGAAAGCTGCCGGCCGCTCTCGCGGGCGGCGGCGATCATCCGGTCGCAATCTTCCACCGATTCGGCCATCGGCTTTTCCACCAGGACATGACAGCCGGCGCGCATGGCCTGGATGGCGATGGCGGCGTGCAGGTGCGGCGGGGTGAGCACGTGAACCACGTCCGGCTTCGCCGCCAGCAGCTCGTCCAGAGTGCCGAACACCGCCGGGATGCCGAAGGTTTTCGCCAGTTGAGCGGCCCGCCCGGCGTCCGGATCGCAGACCCCGGCGACCTCGACGAAATCCAGGCGCCCCAGCGCCCGGACATGATAACTGCTGACGTAGCCGGCGCCCACGATGCCGGCGCGAAATCGTTTCCGGTTGGAAGATGGCTGCATGATCGAATCACCCCGCCGCGTCCCGGCGTTTCTGAACGAGCTCGATGACCTCCTCGACTCTCGCGTACCAACTCATTCGCTCGACGGCGCGCATCCGGGCCTGCGTGGCCGCCGCGGAATCCGTGGCCAGCGCGGTTTCCAGCGCCGCCAGGAACTCTTCCGGGCCGGTGGCGGTCTGCACCAGTTCGCGGAACGGCTCCACCGAGGGCATGGGAATCGACACCACCGGCTTGCCGCAGGCCAGATATTCACGCAGCTTGAGCGGGTTGGCGTTCTCCGCAAACGCGCCGGGCCGGTACGGCATGATGGAAGCGTCGTAGGCGCGGGCCCAATCCGGCAGCGTTTCGTAAGGGACCGCGCCGGCCAGCACGACGTTGGGCAGGCTCCGTAGCGCGCCGACATCCGCCGCCACGCGCCCGATGAGCAGAAAGGTCCACCGCGGCCGGGCCCGGGCGAGAGCGGCC
>CAYOTD010000052.1:0-13527 GCA_964406685.1 uncultured Solibacteraceae bacterium
GCAGCGGCTCCGGCGCCGGGGGTGTCTCACTCGATCACCGCCGGGTGGAAGCTGAACACGCCGCACCGGCCCAGCGTGCTGACCAAGAAGAGTTAGCCGCACGAGTCAGGCTATAGACAATCTACAGGGTATGGGTGTAGAGCGTCTACGGGCTTGATCTGGCTGGTCGAACGCGACACCAAGACCGCATCGAACTGATGCAGGGCACTCTCGCCATGTTGATCCTGCGCACGCTGCGCTGGGGCCCCCAGCCCGGCTACGGCATCAGCCAGGTCATTCGTTCCGGTTCCGGCGAAGTGCTCCAGGTGGAGACCGGATCGTTGTACCCGGCCCGGCACCGGCTGGAAAAACAGGGGTGGGTGAGATCCGAGTGGCGGCGGCCGGAGAACAAGCAGCGCGCCACGTACTACGCGCCGACCCAGGCAGGGCACAAACACCTGGCCGGTTCCCAGGAGCGCTGGAACCAGTTGACGGCGGCCATCGCGAGCATCATGAACGCCGAAGAGAGCCCGGCCTGAGCATGGATCCGTTCCGGCGCATCGCGCGGTGGCGCAACCGCGACGGCGAGATCGAGGAGGAGCTACAGGCGCATCTGGCCATGGCGATACGGGATCGCCTGGAGCGCGGCGAGCCGCCCGCCGGAGCGGCGCGGCCCGATGCGTCCAGGACGCTCTACTCCGAACTCGCCCCCGGGACGTTTCGCGCTCTCGGCATCCCGCTGACGCGCGGGCGGGATTTCGCGGATTCCGACACCCACGAGGCGCCACCGGTGGCGATCATCAATGAGTCTCTGGCGCGGCAGGCGTTCCCGAATCGGGATCTGCTTGGCCGCGTGATTATCTGCGGCCTCGACGAACGGGCAAACCGCGGAATGCGGATTGCCGGCGTGGTGGCCGATGGGCGCGAGTAGGGTCCGCCGCGCGAGCTTTCTCCGGAAGTGCGCGTCGAGTTCGCCACCCTGGGAGAGTTGCCGGCGGAGAACGTCGCGGCGCCTCGTTTTCGCACGCTGCTGTTGAGCGTCTTTGCCGTGCCGGCTCCGTGTCTTGCGGTAGTGGGGCTCTATGGGGTGACGGCGCATCTGACCGCCCAGCGCTCGGGGGAGATCGGCCTCCGAATGGCGCTGGAAGGCGGGCCGGCCGGTTAGTCCCTTGTCCACCAGTCGCGGTCCCATGGATGGGCGAGGGTGGGCGGGTTGCGGTAGCGCGCCATCTTGAGGACGAGGCGGGCGCCCGCGCCGGGTTCCAATCTCACCGTTAGCAGCGGGCCTCCCACCGGAGTTGTGCTGCCTTCCCCTGAAACGGATTCGAAGCAGTGCTCGCCGTAGCCGCCCGCCTGGACGATCACGGTGCGTGGTTCCACCGGGTTCACGTTGACCAGGGTTACCGTGGCCGAGTCCGCGGCGAGTTTCTCGATGAGGGCGGCGGTGTCTTCGGGGAGGCCGGCGCGGCGGCGTTCGGCGTCGAAGTAGCGCAAGCGGGCGTGCAGGGTCCAGATGCGGCCGGCGAAGTAGCCGCCGGTGGTGAGATTCACCAGCGCGTCGGTGGCCACCGGGTTCATCCCGAGCAGGTAGTCGGCCAGCCGCGTGTCGGCGGTGGTCGAGTCGGCGCGCACCTGCTCCATCATGCGGCGGACGCGGGCGAGATCGTGCTGGAGCGCTTCCTCGGGGTAGCCGGGGTTCTCTCCCTCCAGGAATCCGATCCAGCCGGTTTTGGGAATCCGGTCGCGGTCGCGGGGGTCCATCGACCAGAGGTACATCTCGATGATGCGCTCGACGTGAGCATCGCCGGTGAACTGGTACCACTCGGGTTTGCCGTCGTACTTGTAGCCGCGCGGGTCGCCGTACATCTGGGGATAGACGACGCGGCCGTCGACGGTCTTCTTCTGCGCGTAGACGTTGTCCACCTGCCGGCGCAGCACGTCGAGGTAGGAGGTATCACCCGTGGCCAGCAGGGCGTTGCCGAAGCCGGGCCAGGCGCCGTGCCAGACGTAGTTGCGGTGGGCGATGCGCTCGATCTCGCCGTCGAAGACGGTGAAGTTCCAGCCGTAGGTTCCCTTCCACCACTGGCCGTTGTGCTCGCCGCCGGGGGTGCCGTCGCGGCCGATGTTGGTGGGGATGTTGCCGCCGCAGGAGGCGGCGCGCTGCTTCCAGGCGTTGGCGTATTCGGCGATCCAATCCCGGTACTTCTTCTCTCCGGTGAGGGCGTAGGCGTTCAGCGCAAGGGCGGTTGCGGCCAGGTTGAGCGGGTGGTCGCCAGCGCTGTCCAGATACTCGGTGCAGTGGGCGAGCATCTTGGGATAGCGGGACTTCATGTCGATGAGCCTGTTGCGGCCCTCGGGGCTGTGCATGAGATGGAAGCTGCCGGGGACGGGGTCGCCGACCCAGTCGTAGACGGTGGCGCGGTGGAGCATCGGTCCCCTGCTGCCGTTCCAGATGCTGGGGATGAGCTTGCGCGCGGGGTCGTAGTTGGGGGCATCCGGGTCCTCATTCATGTACATTCCGGCGAAGCGCGTCATGCGCGCCCGGTAGCGCGGGTCGTTGGGCGCGGAGAGGCCGTAAAGGAAGAACGCGCGCATGCCCTCGCCGGTGTGGAACCAGTCGGACTGGGTGATGAACTCCTTTGAGTAGGCGCCGTTCTCGGCCAGTCTGGTGAGCGTGGTGCGAAGCTCGCCGTACTGGCGGAGGTGGCCTTCCTGGGCGCGGTTGTACATGGGCAGCAGCGAGCCGGCGCCGCCGAGGGCGTGGGCGAGGGTCCAGTTGAAGAACGTCTCGATGGCGTCGTCGGGCCCGTCGAGCGTGCCCCAGCGCGGGGTGTGCGCCAGGTAGCCGCGCTCGTCGACGTACTTGTCGAAGAACCGCTCGGCGGCGCGCGAGTTGGCGCGGAGCAGTTCGCGCTCGAGCAGGGCCCAGTGGGGCGGAGCCATCGGCGTTTTGACGACGATCCCCGGGTTTCCGGCCGCGCAGCAGGCCGGGAGAAGTGCGAGCAGGGTGAAGACACGGCGCGCCATGCGCCTCATGGTATCAGGCCCGGCGGAGTTCGAGCACGAGCGCGTCGAGGGCGATGCCCTTCTGGATGTTGCGGCGGAGGAGCGCGGCCAACTCGTCGACGCGGCGGGCGGCGCGCTGGATCCATTCGAAGGAAACCTCCGCGGCCAGCGCCGCCAGCCGGGGGGCGATGTCGGCGTTGCGGATCTCCTCGGGCGGGGAGCCCGCGCCGAGGGCGAGGAGGTCCTCCAGCAGGCCGTAGAGGACCTTGAGATAGAAGTCGAGTTTTTCGGTCTTGCTGGCCGCGATGGATTCGCCGTACTTGACCCAGGCGGAGAAGGGCGTGCGCCGAGCGGCGGCATCCAGCAGAGCCAGCATCGAGGTGCGCCTCTTGTCGTACGCCTCCAAGTCGAGCGAGAGGGCGAGGCCGGGGCTTCCTTGAGAAAGGGCCAGGCGGCGTTCGGCGTCGTCGATGGTCCGCCCGCGGAGAAAGGCGCGCATCTGGTCGGGGGAGAGCGGGGCCATCTGGAAGGGCACCGAGCGCGAGCGGATGGTGGGCAGCAGGTCGTAGGCGTTTTCGGCGGTGAGGACGAGGACGAGGTGCTCGGGCGGCTCTTCCAGGGTCTTGAGCAGCGAGTTGGCGGCCTGCTCGTTGGCGCGGTCGATGTGGTCGATCAGGAAGACGCGGTGGGCGCCGCGGAGGGGTTTGAACTGGGCGCGGTCCTTGAGCAGGCGCATCTGCTGGATGGAGATCTGGCGCAGCGGGCCGTCGGGCGGGAAGGTGACGAAGTCGGGGTGGGAGGCGAACAGGAGCGGGTCCTCGGCGCGCTTCTCCGAGGCCCATTTCTCGCGGTCGGCGACGATGGAGAGATTATGTTCGAGGCTCAGGTCGTCGCGCTCGATCTTCTCGGGCGCTCCCAGCAGAGCGGCGGCGAAGCGGCGCGCGAGGGTCGCCTTGCCCACGCCCTCGGGGCCGGCCAGCAGGAGGGTTTGCGGGATGCGGTTCTGCCGGATCATCTGCCCGAGCGCGGCGGCCACGCCCGGGTTGCCGTGGAAGCTGTCGAACATCGGTTCTTCCAATATAGGGCATCTGCGTATCTCACTCGCGTTCACTGATCCCGAGGGTACGCTTCGCTTGCTCGCGGTCCGACACGGAGAACAACTCTGGCCGCTTGTCGAGGACTATTCGCTCCAGACTCAACCCTCCCTGCTGGTCCAACCGTCTGCCATTCTGGCAGTGCTCGCTCCACAACAACTGCTCGACATATTCGACCAAAGAGCTTAAGGACTGCCTATGCCGTCTCCAGTTACCGAGGCGTTGAGCGGCCCCGTCGCCCAAGAGCCTGCGTGTGTCATTCTCGCAGTTCTGGATTAGCATGATGAGGCCTTCCATCCCGCTGATCGTAGCAAAGTGTCTGGTGAGCCAAGCACGTAGGTGCCCAATAGCGCGTGAAGCGGGTCTGAGAGTCTGGCCGAGGTGGCGTCCTACGGGGGGACTTCAGGATCAACTGGCCGGGCCTCCGTCCTGTTCGCCGCCGGGCGGAACAGGGGGTATTGTCGCTCCTCGATGTAGGATACAGATGTGGCGGTGTGGAGCCAACCCCTGCGATGAGACTGATCGTAATCTCCAACCATGCCCGACACCGGATGGCGGACCGCGGTGCGCGGGAAGAGGATGTCGTCCGCGCGATTCGGATCGGGCAGCGGGAGCCGGCTCAGCGGGGACTATTCCTGTACCGGCTGAATGTCGAATTCCAGCGCGAGTGGGATGGCAAGTACTACGCGGTTCAGCAGGTTGCCGCCGTCGTGGCCGAAGAGCGCGATAGGATGGTAGTGGTGACGGTCTACACGTTCTGCTTCTGAGGAGGGCCAATGCAGATCGCTTATGACAAGGAGGCTGACGCCCTCTACATACGCCTGTTGGCGGGGGATTTCCAGTGCCGCGTGGTCCGGCTGACCGACGACATCTCTCTCGACTTTGCTGAAGGGGAAAGGCTGGTCGGTATCGAGGTGCTGGGCGCGAGCCGGCTATTTGCCAAACCGGAATCGCCGGAGATCGAACTGAAGCACCTGCTCCCGCTCGTCGCCGCGGCTTGAGAGGGCTGCCCGTTGGTGTTGCGCCGGGCGTGGGTGCGGTTGCGGGGTTCCTCCGGCTGCGGCAGGCTTGGCTGAAGCCAAGCGCGGCCTCAAGGCCGCCCTCCGCGCTACTCGCTTGGAATGGACGACGGGATGGGGCGTTGCCGGTTGCTTGCCGACTCCAGCGGCGGGGCGCCTGGGGCGCGGAGGGTGCGAATGTCGCGCATCGGGGGCTGGCCGAAGAAGCGGCTGTACTCGCGGTTGAACTGGCTGGCGCTTTCGTAGCCGACCTCGAAGGCCGCGCTGGCGGCGTCCAGGCCATCCATGAGCATGCGCCCGCGCGCCGCCATCAACCGAAGCTGTTTCTGATACTGAAGGGGGCTCATGGCGGTCAGCACCCGGAAATGATGGTGCAGCGTGGATACGCCCATGCCCGCGATTCCCGCGAGGTCTTCCACCCGGAGCGGCTTTGCGTAGTTGGTCCGGATCCAGGCGATCGCTTTGGCCGTCCGGTGGCTCTGCTCTCCGAGGGTGGCAATCGCGCGAAGACGCGCTCCCACGGTGCCGCGAAGGATCCGGTAGATGATTTCGCGTTGGATCAGGCCGCTGAGAAAAGGGATGTCCTGCGGCGTGTCGAGCAGGTCGACGAGCCGGCAGCAGGCGCTGAGGAATTCCACCGTGGTCTCGCCGGTCGCCATGCCCGGGCTGTCAGAGGGCGGCTCGGCCACCTGAATCTCGTCGTGGCTGAGAAGTTCCCGGACCATGGACATTTCTAGTTTGAGCGACAAGGCCAGGCAGGGCACCTTCTCGCTTGCCTCGATCACGCGGCTGACGACCGGCAGATCGACGGAGGTCAGCAGGAACCGCGACGCATCGTAGAGGAAGACGTTCCGGCCGAGTTCCACGCGCTTTCGCCCCTGGGCGATCACGGTCACACCCGGCTCGTACGTCATGGAGCACGGCGCGGTCGGGGAGGTCCGCCGGTGGAGCGTCAGTCCAGGAATCTCCGTTGCCCGGTTCTCTGCGGCGCCAAGGAACAAGGCAATCCTGCGAGCCAGCGCGGCGCGTAACTCGCGGGCCCGATCCGGTACTTGAGAGGCCTCTGGACTGGAGTTCTTCATGATGCCGGTTTCCCTCTCCTCTACTCCAGGATAACCGCCGGCTGTGACCAGAAATCAAGCGTGCAAGAGGACTAGGCAATAAGTCGGGAGGATCAGGATACCGCTTTCGGGGAGTCCGACCCTACCCTGGAGAGGAGAGAACCGGTATCGAAGGAGAAACGATGCGGAAGCGCAGACTTGGAAACAGCGGCCTGGAGGTCTCGGCTCTCGGGCTCGGCTGCATGGGAATGAGCTTTTCCTACGGCCCGCCCAAGGACAAGAAGGAGATGGCCTCTGTTCTTCGGGCAGCCGTGGAACGCGGTATCACGTTCTTCGACACCGCCGAAGTCTACGGCCCGTTCCTCAATGAAGAGCTCGTGGGCGAAGCGCTTGCCCCCTTCCGTGACCGCGTGGTGATCGCCACCAAGTTCGGGTTCGACCTGAATCCGAATCTCGATCCGCGCGGGATGAAGGGTCTGCCGGGCCTGAACAGCCGGCCGGAGCACATCCGGGAAGCCGTTGAAGGCTCGCTCAAGCGGCTCAAGATTGAGACCATCGATTTGCTCTATCAGCACCGCGTTGACCCGAACGTGCCCATCGAGGACGTCGCTGGAGCGGTGAAAAACCTGATCCAGGAAGGCAAGGTGAGGCACTTCGGCCTTTCCGAAGCGGGCGTGCAAACGATCCGCCGCGCGCACGCGGTTCAACCGGTTGCGGCTCTCCAGAGCGAGTACTCGCTGTGGTGGCGGCTCCCGGAAGCGGAAGTGATCCCGGCGCTGGAGGAACTCGGAATCGGCCTGGTTCCCTACAGTCCCCTGGGCAAGGGCTTCCTCACGGGCAAGATCGACGAGAGCGCGAAGTTCGACAGCTCCGACTTCCGCAGCACCCTGCCCCGCTTCACGCCGGAGGCGCTCAAGGCGAATCAGGCGCTGATTCACCTGCTGGGCAGCATCGCGGAGCGGAAGAAGGCGACGCCGGCCCAGATCGCGCTCGCCTGGCTGCTGGCGCAGAAGCCGTGGATCGTTCCCATACCGGGCACCACGAAGCTGGATCGCCTGGAGGAGAACATCGGCGCGGTTTCGGTCGAACTCACCCCCGGCGATCTCCGCGACATCGAGAGCGCCGCCGCGAAGATCACGGTCGAGGGCGCCCGCTACCCCGAGAGGCTGGAGCAGATGACCGGCCGCTGAGCGGCCGCGCGAAGGAACACAAGAAAGGAACGGAATCCGATGTACAGCACGAAAGCATACTCCGCCGCCGGCGCGACGTCTCCGCTGGAGGCCGCGACGATCGCGCGGCGCGATCCAACCGAACACGACGTGCAGATCGAGATCCTCTTCTGCGGCATTTGCCACTCCGATCTCCACCTGGTCCGGAACGAGTGGAGCAGCGTCATGCCCACCGTCTACCCGATTGTCCCTGGCCATGAGATCGTCGGCCGCGTCAGCAAGGCCGGCCCGGCGGTCACGAAGTTCAAGACCGGCGAGTTGGCCGCGGTCGGCTGCCTGGTGGATTCCGACCGCACCTGTCCCGAATGCCGGGCCGGACTCGAGCAGTTCTGCGCGAACGGAGTCCTCACGTACAACTCGCCGGACAGGCATCTCGGAGGCGTTACCTATGGCGGCTACTCCGACAGCATCGTGGTCGACGAGCGGTTTGCCCTGCGTGTCCCCGCCAATCTCGATCTCGCCGGCGCCGCGTCCCTGCTCTGCGCCGGGATCACGACCTATTCGCCCCTGCGCCACTGGGGCGTCGGCCAGGGCAAGAAAGCCGGCGTGGTGGGCCTCGGCGGGCTGGGCCACATGGCGGTGAAGTTCGCTCATGCGCTCGGAGCGCACGTGGTGGTCTTCACGACCTCGCCGAAGAAGAAGGACGACGCGCTCCGTCTCGGCGCGGACGAAGTCGTCCTGTCCCGCGATGCCGACCAGATGCGGAAGCACGCCGGCAGTTTCGACTTCATTCTGGACGCCGTCTCGGCCGATCACGACATCAACGCCTACATTCAACTCCTCCGCCGCGACGGCAACATCACCCTGGTCGGCGCGCCGGAGAAACCTCTCGCCGTGGGCGCGTTCGGCCTTCTGCTGGGACGCCGCAGCCTGTCCGGTTCCCCCATCGGCGGCATCGCCGAGACCCAGGAGATGCTCGACTTCTGCGGCGCGCACGGCATCACCGCCGATGTCGAAGTGATCCCGATCCAGAAGGTCAACGAAGCCTACGAGCGGCTGCTCAAGGCCGACGTGAAGTACCGGTTCTCCATCGATATGGCTTCTCTCCGGTCCGAGTAAGACAGAGAGGATGCCGGCGGCGCTCTCGTGTGTAACGGACGGCTACCTGGTGATGCGGTCGTAGCCAGCGTGGGCGCCGATCCAGAACCACAGGATGCCGCCGGCGACGTCAATCCCCAGCGCCCGGTGATGGAGACCGATTCGGACGGACCAGAGGCGATTGAGCATCTTGAAGTGCAGCGAAGGGTGGTGGGGATTCGTCCTGGGGCCGGTAGGCACTCCTGAAGTCCGGCGCGGCGCGGGGAATCACAGTAGTGACGTGCGACCCGAAGCGTGATCGCGAAGCGCCCGCTCCGCGAGAGAGTCCAACTTGCCGTTCCTGGCGTCGGCATCGATCTGGGCGTCCCAGGCTTCGGCATCGTAGGTTGCGAGCCAGTCGCGAAGCGCTCTCAACTCATCCTGAGTGAGGCTCTTGATTTGCCCCTTGATGTCTTCCAGGCGGCTCATGCGGTGGCGACGGCGGCCGCCGCCTGGAGGTTGCGCTCGCGGATCTCGTGGTCGCGCATCAGGTACTTCTGCACCTTGTTGGTCACCGTCATGGGGAAGCTGTCTACGAAGCGGACGTATTGCGGCACCTTGAAGTAGGCGATCTTGCCGCGGCAGAAGTCGCGGATTTCGTCTTCGGTCGCCTCGACGCCAGGCTTCAGGCGGACCCAGGCGCCTACCGTTTCGCCCAAGCGGCGGTCGGGGACGCCGAATACGTAGACATCGGAGATCTTCGGGTGGTGGTGCAGGTACTCTTCCACTTCGCGCGGGTAGATGTTCTCCCCGCCGCGGATGATGGTGTCCTTGGCCCGGCCGCGCATGCGGAAGTAGCCGTTGGGCTGCATCAGGGCCAGGTCGCCGGTGTGGAGTTTCGGCGGTGGCCTCGGGCAGGCCGTCGTAGCCCTTCATGACCAGATAGCCGCGCGCGCACAACTCGCCGATCTCGCCCACCGGCACCGTCTCGCCGGTTTCGCGCGAGATGATCTTCACCTCGGTGTTGGGCAGAACGGCGCCGACGGTGGAGACGCGGATATCGAGGGGGTCATCCGCCGAGGACATGGTGATGGCCGGGGAGCTTTCCGTCTGCCCGTAGACGATGGTCAGCTCGGGGACGTGCATATCGGTCACCACGCGCCGCATGATCTCGATGGGGCAGGGCGAGCCGGCCATGACGCCGGTGCGCAGCGAGGTCAGATCGAAGCGCGCGAACTCGGGGTGTTCGAGCTCGGCGATGAACATGGTGGGAACGCCGTAGACGGCGGTGGCGCGCTCGGCCGCGATGGCATCGAGTGTCGCCAGGGCGTCGAACTGCGGGGAGGGCAGGATCATCGTGGCCCCGCTGACCAGCGACACCATCACGCCGATAACGCAGCCGAAACAGTGATAAAGAGGCACCGGGATGCAGATGCGGTCGCGCTCGGAGATCTTCATGCCCATGGCCATGACCAGGCCGTTGTTGACCAGGTTGCGGTGGGTCAGCAGGACGCCCTTGGGGGCTCCGGTGGTGCCGGAGGTGTACTGGATATTGGCCACGTCGTGCGTAGTGCCGGGGGTGGCGGGCAGGGGGCCGGGGTTGTCCAGCATGCGCTGCCAGGAGTCCTGGCCGAGGAAGACGACGTGTTCGAGGGCGAGGGGTTCGCCGTTGCGGCTTTCGGCCAGGATGGCGGCGTAGTCGGCGCGGGCGTCCTTCTGGTGCAGGAAGATGGCGCGGATGCGGGACTTCTGGAGGACGTAGCGGAGCTCGTGGGAACGGTAGGCCGGGTTGACGTTCACCAGCACCAGGCCGGCGCGGGCCGCCCCGTACTGGAGCAGGATCCATTCGAGGCAGTTGGCCGACCAGACGCCGATGCGGTCCCCGGGGCCAAGGCCCAGGCCCGCGAGTCCGCGGGCCGTTCTCTCCACCTCCCGGTCGAGCTGGCTCCAGGTGAGCCGGACGTTCTGGCGCCGGACAATGAGCGCCTCGCGCTCCGCGTATCGCTCCACGGTCCGCTTCAGGGCCTCGTCGATGGTGACTTCCAGCAGCGGGGCCTGTGGGCCGCGGGCGTAACTAAGCGCAATCTCGGCGGCAGTCATAGCAAACCGGAATTGTACAACAGGGCTGGAGAGCGGCTGGTACTATGCCGTCCGGCGTGGTTGGTACAATCCCTCCTATGGCGATCCTGCGTGGCTTGGCCGGCTTGCTCGTTTTCACGGCGATGCTGGCGCAAGCACAGGAGGCCAGCGTAAATCGGGGAGCGGTGAAGCTGTTCCGTCCCCTTCCGGCCGTGGTGTCGTCGGATGCCAACCCGGTTACCGAGGCCAAGGTGGCGCTGGGGCGGGCGCTGTTCCTGGATCCGCGCCTGTCGCGCGACCGCAACGTCTCGTGCAACACCTGCCACCCGCTGGATCGGTATGGGGCCGACGGGACTCCGGTCTCCACCGGCCACAAGGGCCAGAAGGGGGCGCGGAACTCGCCCACGGTGTACAACGCCGCCGGGCATATCGCGCAATTCTGGGACGGCCGGGCGGCCACCGTCGAGGAACAGGCGGCCGGGCCGGTGCTGAATCCGGTGGAGATGGCGATGCCCTCGGCGACCGAGGTCGTGGCCGTGTTGCGGTCGATCGCCGAGTACCGGGAGATGTTCCGGCGCGCTTTTCCCGGCGAGGCCGATCCGCTCACCTTCGACAACCTGGGGCGGGCCATCGGGGCGTTCGAGCGGCGGCTGCTGACGCCGGGGCGCTGGGACCGGTTCCTCAAGGGCGAAGAAGGAGCGCTATCGGACGCCGAGAAGGCGGGCTTCAACCGCTTCGTGGCCTCCGGCTGCGCGGCCTGCCACTATGGACCTTACCTGGGAGGTAACGCGTTCCAGAAGGCCGGCATGGTGCGGTCGTGGCCGAAGACGGCGGACGCGGGGCGGTTCCAGGTCACCGGGAAAGAGAGCGACCGGTACGTGTTCAAGGTTCCCTCGCTGCGCAATGTGGCGCGCACGGCGCCTTACTTCCACGACGGGTCGGAGGCGAGGCTGGGCGGCGCGATTCAAACCATGGCGCGGCACCAGGTGGGCAGAAACCTGGCGGAGGCCGAGGTCCGCGGCATTGCGGCGTTCCTGGAGGCGCTGACGGGAGAACTCCCTCCGAACGTCCGCTGACGGCTCAGTCGGTCGGCGGCGGAGCGGGAGGCGGATTGGTCTGCGTGTCGCCAGCGGGCGGAGCGGGCGGAGGGGTGGTGCCGGTGTCGCCGGGAATCGTGGTGCCGCCGGTGGTTCCACCGGGGCCGGTCGACGGAGTGCCGCCCGGCGAGCGGTAGATCACGGTATAGAGGGCTTCCGCCAGGGCGCGGAGGGCGCTCTGTACGGCGCGGCCCTTGTCGAACTGCTTGCTGGCCAGCGGGAGGTTTCGATAAACGCGGATGTACTCGCCGGCGCCGACCAGCTTCGGCTCGCCGCGCGGGAGGAGGGCGTGCTGCACCGCCACAACCCCTTCCTCGACGCTGACCAGCGTGGTCTCGTCTTCGTCCTCCACGGCAACGTCGAAGGTGGTGCCGCGAACCGCGATGACCGCGGTGGGCGTGCGGACGCTGTTCGGATTGGGCTGCCCTCCGAGTCTCTGGATGTGCACCTTCACGCGGCCGATCCACAGGTCGATCAGGTCCCGCATGCTGCCGGGATTATTGCGGAACGTGGCGCGGGAGTTGGGATAGACCTCGAAGGTGCTGCCGTCGGAGACCTGGAACTGCGCGAATCCGTCGGGTCCGGTCAGAACGATCTGCCGGGCCTGAATCGTGTCGCCGACCTTCAGCGCCCAAGGGTAGGAATCGCGCAGGACGGAAACCTGGCCGGTGAGCTGGACCACCCGGGCGGCGGAGCCGCCGGGGACGGGGAGCACCTGGGCGGGGCACACGGCGAGTGTAGCGGCCGCAACCAGCAGCCACCTGGACAACCCGACCTTCAGCGCGCCGCTCATCTAGCTCGCTCCGCAGTCGCCTGCTCTGCCTGAAACCAGATCGGCAGAAAGCCAGTCTACCATTAAAAGTGCACTGCAAGTGGAGATCCCGCATGGGGATCCGGCACATCCCTATGTTACTTCAAGAAGTTCGGCAAGGGAAGTGCCGATAGAAAAGGGTACAATGGACACGAGGATGTGTCGGAAGGGCACAGTTGGTCCGGTAGCCGCCTTCGCCTTCCTGCTGCTGGCCGCCGGGCCGGGCTGGACGCAGGTGGCGCCGCGCTCTTCCGAAATCCGGCCGGAGTGGCGGCGCATCGGCAACTCCGCGGTGGAGATGTCGCTGGCGTCGGTGGCCACAGGGCCGGTGGAGCGCATCTGGTACTCGCCGGAGGGAACCACTCTCTACGCCCGGACCTTTTCTGGTAAGACCTTCGAAACGAACGACTTTGAATCCTGGAGGGAAATTGCGGGCGCATCCCGTCCTCCCCTGGTGTCCGAACCCGCCGTTAATCGCAAGCCGGAGACCGATGCGGTGGTGCGAGCGCAGCCCGGTATCCCTGGACGGGTCTACGCGGCCGGAGAGCATGTCTACCGGTCGGAAGACAACGGCCGAAGCTGGCGCAACCTGACGGCGTCGCGGGAGGGGTCGATTGTGGGAGAGGGATTGGCCGACCTGGCCGTCTCGCCGGTGAATCCGGACGAAGTCGTTGCCGCCAACCGGTTTGGGGTGTGGCGGTCGGTGGACGGCGGCGCTTCCTGGAGCGGGATGAACGAGACGCTGCCGAACCTGCCGGCGCGGCGGCTGCTGGCGGTGCCGCAAGGGACGCGCGGGGCGCGGCTGGCGCTGGACAACGCGGGCCTGACGATGGAAGTGGAATGGGCGCCCGGAGAGAAGTCCTCCTGGAAGCCGCGCGCGGATGCCGCGGCGGCACTGGAAGCGGCCCAAAAACGGGAATTGTCGCGGCTGTTCGGCGCCACCGTCACGGCCCTGGCGGTAGCGGGGAGCTACGTCTATGCGGGATCGGACGACGGGCGGCTATGGGTATCGCTGGACCAGGGCCGGGACTGGCTGGATCCGCGTTCCGGGATGGAGGGCCGGGTTGAAGCCTTCTGGACGGATGCGAACGATCCGAGGCGGGCGCTGGCGGCGTTGACGGGCCTGCTGCTGGCG
>CAYOTD010000053.1:0-13416 GCA_964406685.1 uncultured Solibacteraceae bacterium
AGAGCTGGAGCATCGAGCCGCCGTACGGCGCGAGCTCGGGCGTGGGCGCCGGGTGGGTCACCGGCGTGTAGGAGAACCAGCTTGCCAGGTACTCGTCGCTGACCCGGCGCCGGGCCATGATCTGGCGGCGTTTGTCCAGAAAGCGGCGCCAGTTGCGGGCGATGTACCAGAAAGCTTTCAGCGAAGTCTGCTCCCGCAGCAGCACGCATCCTACCACCACCAGGTCGCGCAGCGTAATCCAGAACCAGTTGCGGCGGTACACCCCCCCGGTGATGTTCTTGATCCGCATCAGGTAGCGGTTCTTCACCGAGTGCATGTTGATGACGGAGGGCAGCGCCCGGCGGTTGCCCGGCAGCACGTTGCGCACATGATAGCCGCGGGCGCGCGGGGTGTACAGGCAGCGCCAGCCGAGAAGCTGGGCGCGCCAGGCGACATCGGCGTCTTCGCGATAGACGAAGAAATCCGGGTCAAAGAAGGCGCCGTCCTGGGAGATGTCCTCGATCATGGTCCGGCGGTACAGGGCCGCCGCCGCGGTGGCGCCGAAGACGTACTCGCTGTTCAGGAAGTGGCCATTGTCCACCTCCTGGCTGCCGCGGTCCAGGTGGCGCAGCATGGGATTGAAGTAGATGCCCGTGGAATCGACCAGCGGCTTGTCGGGCAAGGAGAAGGCCGCCGTCATGGTCAACAGCTTCCCGCACACGCTGCCGATCTGCGGGTCCAGCCGGCCGGCTTCCACCAGGGACTCAATGAAGTTGGGAGCCAGCAGCACGTCCGGATTCAGCGTGAGAACCCAGTTGCCGCTCGACAGCCCGATAGCCTGATTCTGGGCCGCGGCGAACCCGACATTTTCACTGTTGTAAACAATCTTGCAGCGGCCTTCGAACTGCTCGAGGATATCGACGGTTCCGTCGCTGGAGGCGTTGTCAACGACGATGACTTCGGCCCGCGGGTACCTTTGGGCGAGGACGGACTCCAGGCACCGCTTGATAAAGCGGCCGCTGTTGTAAGTGACGATGGTGACAGAGACAACGTCGATGTTCGCCATGCCGCTGAATGAGTCTTCAGTCTTTCAATCCGCCTGCCGCCGTCCGGTCTCTCGACGCTGCGCCACGCATGCCAGCCTTGCCTCGCCCCGGCCACAGACACCTCAGAGCGAGCGAAATCACTTTACCATACGATCGGATTCGACCGCCGCCCCTCATCCCGGTGAGTATCCCCACTACCAGCCTCGGGACTACACCCGCCAGCACAGCGCCCGAGATCACCCATCTCGCGCCGCCGTCGAAATTCCTTCTAGCATATTCTAGCAGGCTCCGGTGCCACCACACGACCCGCCGGCCGGCGTCCACCCCCCGGAACGAATAGCCCCCCAGGTGACACGCGCGCGCCGTCGGGACGAGGCGGATGCGCTGGCCGGCCGCCTTCAGCCGCCGGCAGAAATCGACATCCTCGAACCAGACCGGGTAGTAGTCCTCGTCGAATCCCCCGGCCTGCTCCCAGGCGTCGCGCCGGAACATGAGAAACGCTCCGGCGGGCTGTTCGATGTCCTGCTGGCGGGTGAGGTCCAGATCGAGGCAGCGATAGCGGCGGTTGACAGGGTTGGAGGGGAACAGGCGGTTCAGGCCCAGGATCTCGAAGACCAGCGATGCCGGGGTCGGCAGGCGGCGCACCGAAAACCACGCTGCGGCACGCCCTGGGCGTCTGTGAGAAGGCCCGCAGCCGCGGCCACGCCGGGCGCCGAGCAGGCTCCCTCCAATTCCTCGAGGCCTCCGCCGAGTTGGGCGTCGGGGTTGAGCAGCAGCAGGAAGGGGGCGGTGGTGGCCCGCACTCCCTGGTTGACGGCGCCGGCGAAGCCGAAATTCCGTTGGTTGGCGATCACCCTTGTGCCGGGGAAACGGCACGCCTCCTCCACGGTCGCATCCGAAGAACAGTTGTCGAGGACCAGGATCTCGGCGGCGCCGGCGCGGAGACACGACTCCAGGCACGGCCCGATGACCCCGGCCGAGTTATGCGTCACCACGAGGATGGCCGTCCGGCTCATGTCAGCGCAAAGTACAACCGCCAGTATGGGTCGAAACCGGTTTCCTTTTGCAGTTCAAACAGTTCGCGCTCGCTTTCGTGGAGCAGGTCTTCGATCGGCCCGTCCCTAAGATCGCGGCGGAACTCGCCGAACCGCCGGAACCCTTCCGCCTTGCCCCGCAACCAGGCCCACCCGCAGCCGTGCCGCAACGCCACCGCGCCCCACAGCGCCTGCCCGGCAAAGACCGGCCAGCCGTACTGGAGCCACCCGTCCCTTGGGTAGTGCCTGGCGACCAGCAGCAACTGGTTGCGCGCAATCCGCCGGACCACCTCCGGGTGCCAGCGCCCGAGGGTGGCGCTGCCCCAATGGCGGGCGCGCGCCTGAGGCACATAGATTCCGCGCCGGCCGGCGCGCGCGCAGCGCAGGCCGAATTCGACGTCCTCGAGATAGGATTCGAAGCGCTCCTCGAGCGGTCCCACTTCCTCGAACAACGCCTTGCGGAACAGCGCGGCCGTGAAGGGGGCGATCCGGATCGGCTTCTTCCGGTTCCACGCCTCCCCATCCGGTCTCCCCTGGCCGGCGCGCCAGGCGCAGCCGCCGCGAGCGATGAGGTCCCACGTGCCGTCGAGCAACTCCGGGTGGCGGGCGTCGAGGATCTTGCCGGCGGCGAAGTGCGCCTGGGCGTCATCCTCGAGGGCGCGCTCCAGCCGCTCCAGCCAGTCCGCCTCCGGTTCGACGTCGTTGTTCGCAATCGCCACCAGTTCCGTGCGGCAGGCGCGGAGGCCGGCGTTGACGGCGGCGGCGAATCCCAGGTTTCGCCCCAATCGCAGGACGCGCGCGCCGAGCCGTTCCGCGGCCTCGTCCGCGCCATCCTGTGAGCCGTTGTCGGCGACGATGACTTCGGCGGGCGGCCGTGTCTGGCCGGCCAGGCGGGCGAGCAGCGTTTCCAGCAGCTCGCGCCGGTTCCAGCTAGGGACGATGACGGTCGCTTGCGCCATGGTGGGAACGCCGCGAGACACGTTTTCTCAATATGAACAGCAGGTTCTGAAGTCCGTCGCGCCAGGGGTTCAGCTTGATTTCGCCCAGCCGGGAGGAGTACTGGATGGAAATCTCAGCGAAGCGCACACGGGAGTCGCGGATGGCTTCGATCTTGATCTCTTCGGAGAACGCCATCCCGTCGGAGACCAGATCCATGCGGTCGAGAATCGAGCGCCGGAAAACCCACATGCCCGACTGCGAGTCGCGCACCCAGCGGAAGAAAACCAGCGACATGGCGAGCGACAACATCAGGTTGCCGAACTTGTGCTTGAAGCTCATCGCCCGCCGGTCGCGCACCGGGAAGCGCGAGGCGTTCAGGAAATCGACTTCCAGGTGCAGGTAGGCTTCCAACAGATAGGAAATGGCGTCGGGCGGATAGCTGTGGTCGCCATCCAGGGTGACGATGACGTCGCCGGTGGCCTGCGCGAATCCGGTTTTGTAGGCGCGCCCATAGCCGCGCACGTCCTCGCGGATGACCTGCGCGCCCAGGGAGCGCGCGACCTCCGAGGTCCGGTCGGTGGAACCGTTATCGACCACAATCACCTGGTCGACGAACTTCGGTATGCGCCGCAGCACCTTCTCGATGCCCTGCTCCTCGTTGAGGCACGGGATGATAACTGTAACGCGCTGGCCCTTGTACATGCCGAGTATCCAGAATAGCGTAGGGCTGGTACTTCAGGTTCGTGAAACCCCCGTCCCCGGGGCGACGTTTAAAAGTTTTATAGTTTAAGTTGACGAAGAACGTGGTGGGACTACTCTTGCCTTCTCGACCGGCCGGCCTTCTGACGCTGGCGTTTCTCCTTGCCGCCGCCTCCTTTGGGGGCACGAATCCGTATCTGGAGCGCGTGCCGCTGCGCTTTGAAGCCAATACCGGCCAGGCCGCTCCCGAGGTCCGCTTTTACACCAGGGCGTCGGACTATTCTCTTGGCCTGACCGCGGGGGGAAGCGTCCTGCGAATGGGAAACCGCTCGCTACGGATGAGCCTCGCCGGGTCGAACCCGAATCCCGCCATTGTAGGTCAATCTCCGTTGGCGTCGCGGAGCGCTTACTACATGGGCAACCGGCCTGAGCTGTGGCGTCGCGACGTGCCCCACTATTCCCAGGTCCGCTACCGCGAGGTATACCCCGGCATCGACCTGGTCTATTACGGCCGCGAACGCCGGGTGGAGCACGATTTCGTGGTTTCGGCCGGATCGAATCCGGCGGGGATCCGGATGCGATTCCACGGCGCCGACCGGGTGGCGCTGGATGCCTCGGGCGATCTGGTGCTCCATGCCGGGCGCGAGCAGGCGCGGCAATTGAAGCCGGTGGCGTACCAGGAGATCGCCGGTGTGCGCCGCCCGGTGGAGGCCTGCTACCGGATTCTGGGGCGGAACGAGATTGGCTTTTCCTTGGGCGCTTACGACCCCTCCCGGCCGCTGGTGATCGATCCCGTGCTGGTCTACTCGTCCTACCTGGGGGGAACGGGTATCGATGTGGCGACGGCGGTGGCCGTGGACAGCGCCGGTTATGTGTGGGTGGCCGGTTCCACCAGTTCGACCGATTTCCCCGCAGCCGGAGCGCCCATCGACGCCGAGTTCAACGCCAAGTACGATATCTTCGTAGCCAAGTTCGACCCCAACGTGAGCGGCGCCCCGTCGCTGGTCTATGTCACCTATTTGGGCGGCGCCGACACCGACGAGGTGCGCGCCATGGTGGAGCGTGACGGCTTCCTCTACCTGGCGGGCTCCACCGTGAGCACGGACTTTCCCCTGGCGGGGGAGAGCGCCCGGACAAGCAACGCAGGCGACCGGGACACCTTCGTCGTCATGCTGCACCCCTCCGACGGCGGTGGGGACGCGCTGTGGTACTCGAGCTATGTGGGCGGCGCGGACACCGATTTCGCCCTTGGCCTGGCGGTGGATGCGTCGCGCCAGGTTTACGTGACCGGCTATACCGAATCGACGGATTTCCCCCTGTCCACGGATCGCCTCCAAGGCTCCAACCGCGGCGGCTACGACGCGTTCTTCTACATCATCGACACCAAGGTCGCCGGCTCGGGCGGCCTGTGGTATTCCACCTACCTGGGGGCCGGCGGCACGGACGTGGGGACGGCGGTGGCTGTGGAATCCTCCGCCAAGGTCCTGATCGCCGGGTATACAACCTCTGAGGATTTCCCGCTCGGATGGAACCCGCTCCAGCCCACGGCCGGCGGCAAAGGCGACATCTTTCTGACTCGTCTGGACCTGTCCAAGCCCGGCCTGGACGCGCTGGAGTACTCGACCTTCTATGGCGGCAGCGACCTGGACGTGCCCTATGCCATGGTGATCGACCCGAGCGGGGCTGTTTGCCTGACCGGGTACACGCTCTCCGCCGATTTCCCGGTGACCGGAGCGGCGCTGCAAGCGACTTCGGGCGGCGCCACGGACGCATTCGTGGCCAGGTTCGACCTGAAGCAGGAGCCGGGGACCGTGCTCTACTCCTCGTATCTCGGCGGTTCGGCCGACGACATGGCGTACGGACTGGCCGTAGACGCCAAGGGCCGCTTCCACATCGCCGGCTACACGCACTCGGGCAACTTCCCCACCTCCGGACAAGAGCTACAGCGGGTCTTCGGCGAGCCTCCGGACGCCTTTGCCGCCGTCATCGATCCCTCGCTGACGGGCGCCAGCGCGCTGCTCTGGTCCGCCTGGCTCGGCGGCGATCGGACCGACGCGGCCTACGCCGTGGCTGTCGATGCCGCCGGCGGCATGTACGTGGTGGGCGGAACGGAGTCTACCTCCATCACCGTCACCCCAGGCGCTTACCAGGGCGTCAAGAGCAGTTATTCGGACGGCTTCCTGGTGAAGATCGACGTGTCGAAGTAGCGCGCCGCGGGTTTGCCGCGCCATCCTGCGCGGTAGAATGGGTCTAATGACCAAGCTAGTGGCCCTCGCCCTGGTTGTCGCAGCCGCTCCTTTGAGCGCGCAGCTAAGCTCCATTCAGACCGTCTATCTGTTTCCGATGGGCAACGGGCTGGACCAGTACCTCGCCAACCGGCTGACCTCGGGCGGCGCGCTCCAGGTGGTCACCGACCCCCTCAAGGCCGACGCCGTCTTCACGGACCGGCTGGGGGAGGTTTTCGAGGCGCGCTTCGCCGAGATCTACATCAAGCCCGAGGAAGAGCGGAAGAAGGCCGAGGAGAAGAAGGCCGCCGCGGAGGCGAGAAAGGCGGCGAAGAAAGACGGAGACAAGAAGGACGACACGGACGAGGAAGAGCCGGCGGCCGGGGGACTGATCGACAATTCGCCGCCCCGCACAAGCTCGTTCAGCCGCGGCCGGGGCAACCTCTTCCTGGTGGAGCGGAAGTCGCAGTCCGTGGTCTGGTCCGTCTATGACCGCCCCAAGGACTCGACCCCCAAGGAGATGGACCGCGTGGCCGCCCGCGTGGTCGCGAAGTTCGTCAAGGCCCGCACGGGGAAATAGCCAATCCATTCCGGGTGTCACGGCTGCCTGGCGGCGGCCTTCTCCAGCGCTCGAAACTCCCGCTCCGCCTCGTCGTGCCGGCCCAGGCTCCGATACACTTGCGCGAGCTGATACCGGGCGGCGGGGTGGGAGGGGTCTAGTTTGAGCGCCCGCCTCAGCCACCTGGCCGCCAGTGCCCAGCGCTCCAACCGGGCCAGCGCCCGGCCCGTGAGGAAGCTATTGCGGGAGGAGGCCGGGTTGCGGCTGGCGGCTTCCGCCGCGCATTGGAACGAGCGCTCGAAATCGCCCTGCCGATACAGCAGGTCCACCAGGTTGGCGTAGACCGAGTCGTACTCCGGATGGCCCTTGTGGACCAGCGCCAGCGCCTTCTCGTAGCTTTTCAGGGCACGCCCGATCTCGCCGCGGGCCTCCAGCGCCAAGCCCAGATTGTCGTGAGCGCGGTAATGGGCGGGATCCAGTTCCAGGACCTTCTGAAACTGCTCGATGGCCTGCTCCAGCTTCACCTGGTGGTAGTAGACGCGGCCCAGCGCGTAGCGCGGTTCCGGGTCGCGCGGGCCGGACTCTGCGGCGGCGAGAAACAGGCGCTCGGCTTCCACCGCGTCTCCCAACAGATACCGGGCGTCGCCTTTCAGCTTGAGCGCCGCGGCGTGGCGTGGCTCCCGCTTCAGGATCTCCTCCAACGTGCGGTCGGCGGCCTCCGCACGCACCGCCAGCAACTGCGCCCGGGCCAGATCGAGCAGCACATCGGCGCGCCGGGCGCACACCCCCGCTGCCCGCTCGAAACGTTGGACGGCAAGTGGATAGTCCCGATCCCGGCAGGTTCGGCGGGCTTCCTCCAGCGCGGTGGCACATTCCTGCGCGGCCAGCGGGAAGGCCAGCGCCAGAAAGAGAACGGGGCGGGCCTTCGGGGCCCGCCCCGTCGAGGTTGAGAAAACGATCAGAACTCGACCCGCAGGGACAACTGGATGTTACGTCCTCCCTGCTGAACGCCGGTGACCTTGCCGAACAGTGGGCTGGTCACGTCGGTCACCGGACCGCCGCGGCCGGAGCGGTTGAACGCGTTGAACGCGTCGCCGCGCAGCTCGAACGACCGGTTTTCGCCGAACGGGAACTTCTTCTCGATGCCGAAGTCCTCGCCGAGATAATGGTAGCCGCGCACGTTGGACAGGTAGCGCGGCGCGGTCCCCAGGCGGGTGGGTACGCCGTTAGGAGTCAGAGGTACGGCCTGGAAGGCCGCCGGGTTCAGGTACTGAATGGAACTGGCGGCGGCGGCGACGTTGAGCGTGCCCGAGTTCAACACCGCGGGAACTCCGGAAACCACGTCGGGACGAATGGTGCCGTTGAACAGCGCATCGCTGCGGTAGCCGCTCATGCTGACGGCGATCGGGCTTCCGGAACGGTAGTTGTGAACGCCGGTTACGTTCCAGCCTCCCACGATGGCGTTGGCCACGGCGCCCATGCTGTAGGTGCGTCCTTTGCCGAACGGCAGTTCGTAGATCCAGGTCAGCTTCATGTTCTGCGGGATGTTGAACTCGGCGACGGACCGCTCCAGGCGGCGATTATAGACGTCCTGCGCGGACTCTCCGCCGTCCACCGGGTTGATGACGTCGGAGATCGCCTTGGAGTAGGTGTAGGCGAACAACACCGCCAGGCCCTTGTTGAACCGGCGGGTGGCGGTGACTTGCATCGAGTTGTAGTTGGACAGGCCGAAGTTGGACAGGAACTGGCCGACCCCCTGGTACTGCGGGAACCGGCGCATGGCCTGCGCCAGGGTGCCGCTGAAGCCGCTGTACGGCACGGCAGCCAGGCTGGGGTTGGACGACAGGGGCTGCAACAGCGCATCGCCGAAACGCAGCGCCGAAACCGGAAGCTGGTTCATCAGATCCAGGCCGCCCGAGTTCAGGTTCGTGCCCTTGTTGCCGAGGTAGCTTACCTCAAGCACGAAGCTGCGCGGCAACTGGTACTGAATGCCCAGGTTGAAGTTCTGGACATAGCCCAGCTTGGTCACGTTCGGATTGATGTACGTGGCGCCCTGCCCGTTCTGGAACGTGGCGATTTTGTTCGGCAGTGTCCCCGTGAAGCTCGGGTAAGGCTGGTCGAGATACATGACCGGGTCCTGCGGATACTGAAGCGCGGTGTTGGATGCCGACAGGCTGATGCTGCCGTTGTAGCCCGCCGTCGAAGGCGTGTTGAAACCCAACACGGGCGGCGCGTTGTTGATGCCGTATCCGCCCCGGATCACCAGGGTGGGCGAGAAGGCGTAGGCGAAACCGAAGCGGGGCGAGATCTGCCGCCAGTTGGTGTTCTGGAAACCCTTCTTGCCCTGGTCCTCGGCCCACACCATGGCGCCCGGAAGGTTGCCCGCGCCGGGATTGGGCACGGTCGGATCCATGTTCGCCATGCGGCCGGCTACTTCGTAGATGCCGCCGATGATCTCCCACCGCAGCCCCAGGTTCAGGGTCAGCTTCTGGGTCAGTTTCCAGTCGTCGGAGAAGTAGAACGCCGGAGTGCGGGTGCGGAAGCCGGGGTTGGTCGGGCTGATCGCCCGGCTGGTGTTGTTCACCGCGCCCAACAGGAAGCTCGCGAAGGCGTGGCCGGTGTTCGAGGCGAAACCCGGCAACTGTGTCTGCACGGACTGGAAGTTGAAGGTCCCCGTGCCGTCCTTGTTGCGGATGTTGTAATAGTAGAAGCGCACTTCGGTTCCGAGCTTGAAGTTGTGTTTGCCCCGGACGATGGTCACATCGTCCTGGAGGATTGTGGAGCCGTTATAGGCGCCGCCGCGAGTCTCCGAGCCCAGCCGGTTGCTGGCGCCGATGCCTCCGCCCAGGATTGTGGATCCGGTGAAGGTCAACATGGGGAACGTGGTCTGGGCGGTATTCTGAAGGCCGATCTTGGCGGGCCAACCCTGGTCCACGTGAACGCTCTCATTCACGTTTCCGAACCGGTTGTAGCCCAGAGCCAAGTGGTTGATCACGGTGGGCCGGAGGGTCCAGTCGTGCGTCAGCCGCACCATGCGGCCGGGCGTGTACTGATCCTGGTAAACGCCCGTCGGAAGGCCGGGAGGATTGCCCCAGCGTCCGGCGGGCGAGTTGTTGCGCCTGCGGTGATTCATGTTGAAGAACCCCGCGACACGCTGGTTCTGCGTCAGGTTGTGCTCCACCTTCACGGAGAACATGTGTTCGTTGAACACCGGGCAGCAGCCGCTCAGGGTGGGCATGTTGCTGAGCAGAGTCGGCAGGACCGGATCATCGATGCCGACATCAGAAACTATCTTGCGCGCCACCGTGCTCCACGAGCTCTGCGGGATGATGTTGCCCGCGAACGGATCGCGCACCACGGTTCCATTCACCGTGCGGGTGGACTTGGGATCATAGATCTGCCCGAACCGGACCGGGCGTCCCAGGGCGTCCGCGCCGACCACGGAGCCGGAAGCGGCATTGCCGGTGTAGGCCGGGTCGAAGAGGCGCGAGAAATCGCCCTTCTTCATATCCGTGGTGGGCAGCGTGATGAAGGCGATCGAGTTGAAGTCGCGCACGCGCGTGCGCTCGTAATTGGAGTACCAGAAGGTCCGGTTGCGGCCGTCGTAGACCTTCGGGATGTAGACCGGTCCCCCGGCGCCAATCCCGTAGTTGTTTAGCTTGTAAGGCGGGCGGCGCCGGTTCAGCGACTTGTTGGTGGAGCTGTTGGCGCGCAGGGCGTCGTTCTGGATGTAGTCGTAGGCGCTGCCGTGCAACTGGTTGGTGCCGCTCTTGATGGCGAAGTTGGCCACCGCCGTCTGGCCGCCGCCGTACTGGGCGCCCATGGTGCCGGTTTGCAGCTTGAATTCGCTGACGGCTTCCGCCGACGGGCTGAACTCGTTGTTGCTGCCGCCTTGCAGATCGAAGCGGCCCAGCGGCATGCCTTCGATCAGAATTTCGTGCGAATACTGCTGCCCCCCGTTGATCGACCCCTGCCACTCCCCGCCGGTGGTGCCGGGCAGCGAGCGGAAGATGAACGACTGGAGCTGCCGCCGCCCGTCGCCGACCGCCACCGGCCAGGTGTCGAACTCGCGCTTGGTCACGTAGCGGCCGATTTCCGCCGAGCCGGTCTCGATCAGCGGCGCTTCGGCGGCGACCGTCACCTGCTCGGTGACCTGCCCCAGTTCCAGTCTCAGGTTCACGGTCAGGGTCTGGGCGACGGACAGCACCACGTTTTCGGCCAGCGAGGTCCGGAACCCGGTTGCCGACGCGGCGATCCTGTAAGTGCCCGCCGGCAGGTACGGCAGACGGTAGACTCCTGCTTCTGTGGTCGTGGCCTTGAATTCCACGTTTGTTCCCAGGTTGGTTGCCACCACGCTTGCTCCGGGAACTACCGCGCCATTCGGGTCGGTGATGGTGCCGTTCAGGGTCGCGCGTTCGCCTTGACCGAACAGCGTTCCTGCGAAGACAAGCAATACAAGTGGATCCAGTAATTTCCCCATAGTTCTCCTGATTTCCCCGAAAATCCCAGGCTGACACCCGCAGTCATTTTACAATGATCGCCACGGAAGGCGTCAAGCGCATCCCGGCGGCTATACTGCGGGTAATGCACTGGGCCGGATTGGCGTTGGCCGCCGCGTTACTGGCATTGACTGGGCCGCCGCCCGTATCCCCGATCGTCTTCGTTGAGGCGGCGCGGCCCGCCGGGCTGCAATTCCTCCTGCGGAATCACGCCACTCCGGACAAACGCCAGGTGGAGACCATGCCCGCCGGAGTCGCCGTCCTCGACTACGACAACGACGGCTTCGAAGACATCTACTTCATCAACGGCGCGACGGTTCCCGGCCTGGAGAAAGCGGATTCCTCTTACTGGAACCGCCTGTTCCGCAATCGCGGAGATGGGACTTTTGAGGATGTCACCCAACCAGCCGGAGTGAGCGGCGTGGGGTACAGCATGGCGGCGGCCGCGGCCGACTACGACAACGACGGCCGGGGGGATCTGTTTGTCGCGGGCGTGAACCGGAACATCCTCTACCACAACAACGGGGACGGGACCTTCACCGACGTCACCGCGCGGGCGGGCCTGGGAGCCGCCCCCGGCGCCCCCAAGCCTTGGTCGATCTCCGCCGGTTGGTTCGATTACGACAACGACGGCCGGCTCGACCTGTTTGTCTCGAACTACTGCCAGTGGGATCCAGCCACGGAACCCTACTGCGGTCTGCGGAAGCCCGGCTACCGCACCTACTGCCATCCGAAGTTCTACGAAGGGTTGCCGAACCAGCTTTACCGCAACAACGGCGACGGCACCTTTGCCGATGTCTCCGTCTCCTCCGGCATCGCCGCGCATATCGGCAAGGGCATGGGCGTGGCCTTCGCCGATTACGACGACGACGGCCGCACCGATGTGTTCGTGGCCAACGACACGGCGCCCAACTTTCTGTTTCGCAATGAGGGCGGCGGCCGCTTCCGCGAAGTGGGCCTGCGCGCGGGGGTGGCCTTCAACGAAGACGGCTTGGCGCTGTCCAGCATGGGCGCCGATTTCCGCGACCTGGACAACGACGGCCTGCCCGACCTGTTCGTCACCGCGCTGTCCAACGAGACCTTCACACTGTTCCGCAACCTGGGGCGCGGAGCGTTCCGCGACAGCAGCGTTCCTTCCCGGATCGTGCTGCTAAGCCTGCCGTGGGGCGGCTGGAGCACGGGCCTCTACGACTTGAACAACGATGGCCGCAAGGACATCTTCGCGGCCGCGGCCCACGTGATGGACAACGAGGAGCTCTACAGCAGCCGCGGCTATCGCCAGCCCAACCAGGTCTACGTCAACCTGGGGGCGGAGCGGTTCGCCGACGCCCGCGGCGGTTCGGCGCCGGGCGTCTTCGCGCCCCGCGCCCATCGTGGTTGCGCCTTCGGCGACTTCGACAACGACGGCCGCATCGACGTTGTCGTGTCCTGCCTGAACGAGCCCGCGGAGTTGTTGCGGAACGCCTCGGCGCGGGACAACCACTGGCTCGAGCTCCGCCTGCTCGGCACGCGGTCGAACCGCGACGGCATCGGTGCGAAGATCCGCCTGATAGCAGATTCCGGCCAGGTGCAGCACAACCACGTGACGACGTCGGTCGGCTACGCCTCTTCCAGCACGCCGCGCGCGCACTTCGGCCTTGGCGCCGAGGCGAGAATCGCGCGCATCGAGATCCGCTGGCCCTCCGGAACCGTGCAGGTTCTGGAGAACGTCGCGGCGGATCAACTGCTGGCCGTCACCGAACCGGAGCGATAGCGCCCGCGCGGATCTTCTCGAGCAGCGCGGTCATCTCCTCCACCACGCGCGGGTTCGCGGCGGCGATGTTCTTTGTCTCGCCCAGGTCCCGCGCCAGGTCGTAGAGTTCCGCCGGCCCATTGCGCTGCGGGATCAGCTTCCATGGGCCCTTGCGCAACGCCAGATTCTGGGCCTGCTCGACCAGGTGCTCGCGCCCCCGTTTCGATTGGCCCAGCAGGGCCGGCAGGACGTCGAAACTGTCGGGGGCGGCGCCGCCCGGCAGACGGTGGCCGGTCAAGGCGGCAAAGGAGGCCAGCCGGTCGACCTGGCCGATAAGCGCGCCGGATGTGCCCGGCCGGATGCGCGCCGGCCAGCGGGCCAGCAGAGGCATGCGCGTACCGCCCTCGTAGTTGCTGTACTTGCCTCCGCGGAGCGGTCCGGCGGGCGTATGTCCGTTCAGATTCTCGACCGAACCGTCGGCGTACCCGTCGTCCACCACCGGGCCGTTGTCGCTGGTGAAGATCAACAGCGTGTCCTGAGTGAGCTTGAGCCGGTCGAGCGCCGACATGATTTCACCCACGCTCCAATCCAGCTCCCGGATGGCGTCGCACCGCACCCCGCAGCCGCTGGTACCCACGAACTTGCGGTGCGGCGCGCGCGGGACGTGGATGTTGTGCGTGGCGAAGTAGAGGAAGAAAGGGCGG